>NZ_JBHTTQ010000009.1:141579-154894 GCF_042794475.1 Streptomyces sp. NPDC056527 | reverse complement strand
GTACGGGCCCTCGGTCGTGCGGGGGTGCCGGGACTACTCGACGACGAGCTCGACCTGGATGTTGCCGCGCGTGGCCTTGGAGTACGGGCAGAACGCGTGGGTCTTCTCGAGCAGCTCGCGGCCCGGCTCGCCCTGGAGGTGGTCGGGGAACTCGGCGCGCATGACGACCGCGAGGCCGAAGCCGCCGTCCGTCTCGTCCTTGCCGATGGAGACCTCGGCGGTGATGGAGGCGTCCTTGATGTCGATCTTCTCCTGGCGTGCCACCAGGCCCATGGCGCTCGCGAAGCAGGCCGCGTAGCCGGCGGCGAAGAGCTGCTCCGGGTTCGTGCCCTGGCCGTTGCCGCCGAGGGCCTGGGGGTGGGCGAGGGGGAGGTCGATGTGGCCGTCGGAGCTGACGGCGCGGCCCTCGCGGCCGTTGGCGGTGGCGACAGCGGTGTAGATCGCGTTCATGGGTCCTCGTTTCCGTTCAGGTCGGGGTGTGCTCACCAAAGTAGCGTGCAATTCAGTTGTGCACAACTGAATGGCTTGCGATGCGGTGTCCCGTACCCTGGAGGCATGGAGACTCTCGACACGACCCGGGACGAGGACTTCCTCCGGCTCGACCACCAGATCTGCTTCTCGCTGCACGCCGCCACCCGCGCCTTCAACGGCGTCTACCGCGGCGCCCTCAAGGAGCTCGGGCTCACCTACCCGCAGTACCTGGTGATGCTGGTGCTCTGGGAGCACGGCGAGCTGCCCGTCAAGCGGATCGGCGAGCACCTGCGTCTCGACTCCGGGACCCTGTCCCCGCTGCTCAAGCGGCTGGAGGCGGCCGGCTACGTCGAGCGGCGCCGTAGCGCGGAGGACGAGCGCTCGGTCACCGCGCGCCCCACCGAGGCGGGGACCGCGCTGCGGGAGAGGGCACTCGACGTGCCCAAGCGGATCGCCGTGGCGACGGGCATGGAGCTGGACGAGATGCGTGTACTGCGGGCCCGGCTCAACGAGCTGGCCGCCCGGCTCGACAGCGTCGACCCGGACGACCTGATGGCCTGCGAGTAGGGGACCGAAAGGCGAAGGGCCTGTCCCGCGGGACCCGCCGGGCGTGTGTCGCCCGACCGGTGCCGCGGGACAGGCCCCGACCGTCCCGTGCCGCTTCCTAGTCGCCCGAGGTGATCCTCGGCACCTTCCACAGCAGTACCGCCACCAGCACCGCCGTCAGCAGCGCGAAGCCCGCGCTCAGCGCCGACGCCGACTGCAGCGCCGTGGTGAAGGACTCCCGCGCCGTCGCCAGCAGCCCCTCGTCCGCCACGGCGCTCGCCGCGCCCAGGGACTCCCGCGCCGCGGCCGGGGCGTCGCCCGGGATGCCGCTCCGGTAGACCGCGACCGCCACGCTGCCGGTCACGGCGATCCCCAGGGCCAGACCCAGGTCGTACGCCGTCTGGCCGGTCGCCGCCGCCGCGCCCGCCTTCTCCGGCGGAGCCGCGCCGACCGCCAGGGCGGTGCCGAGGACGCTGATCGGGGCCGCCCCGAACATGATCACCGCGAGGCCCAGGGAGGTCACCTCGACACCGGTGGCCAGGGCGATCGCCGCGTACCCGGTCAGCGACACCAGCAGGCCGCCGATCAGGACGTACGCCGGGCGGAAGCGACGGGCGAGCAGCGGGGTCAGCTGCGATCCGGCGATCAGCCCCACCGCCCCCGGCAGCAGCCAGAGACCGGCCTCGAGCGGGGACTGGCCGGCGACGGCCTGGAGGTACTGCGGGACCAGGTACTCCACCCCGTTCAGCGCGGTCATACCGAGCAGCAGGGTGAGCAGCGCCCCCGTGAAGGCGCGGTCGCGGAAGAGCCGCAGATCGAGCAGTGGCGTGGCCAGCCGGTTCTGGCGGCGGACGAAGAGCAGCGTGAGGGCGATACCGCCGGCGAAGGCCGCGGCCGCCTCCGCCGTCGGACCGTGCGAGGCCACCGACTTCACTCCGTACACCAGCGGCAGGACCGCCAGCAGGAACAGCGCCACGCTCGGCACGTCGATCCGGCCGGCCCCCGCATCGCGGCCCTCCGGCAGCAGCACCGGCGCCGTGACCAGGGCGATCAGCATGATCGGCAGACCGATCAGGAACACCGAACCCCACCACCAGGAGGCCAGGAGCACGCCACCGACGATCGGGCCGATCGCCAGGCCGACCGAGAGCGCGGTGACCCACATGGCGATCGCGGTCGCCCGCTGCCGTGCGGCGGTGAACATGTGGCTGATCAGGGCGAGCGTGGAGGGCAGTACGGCGGCTCCCGCGACGCCCAGCATGGCGCGGGCCGCGATCAGGGTCTCGGCGTTCGGGGCGTACGCGGCGAGCAGCGAGGCCAGCAGGAAGCCGGCCGAGCCCGCCATCAGCAGTCGGCGCCGGCCGAGGCGGTCGCCGAGCGTGCCCATGATGACGAGCGTGCCGGCGGTCAGGAAGCCGTAGATGTCGGTGATCCACAACAACTGGGCGCTGCTCGGCCGCAGATCGGCGGCCAGATAGGGGGTGGCGAGCCAGAGGACGCCGAGGTCGGCCGTCATCAGGGTGACCGGCAGGAGGAGGACGGCGAGGCCGAGCCACTGGCGGGCGCCGGCCTTCGCCGGCGCCGCCTCGGCGGGGGACGCGGGGGTGTGGGTGGTGGTCATCGCGGCAGCGCTCCGTTCAGGGCTTCCTCGGCGGACTTCAGCAGTTCCCGCACCCGCTGCGGGCGCAGTGCGCGCGGCACCCCCGACAGCTCGGTGCCGTACACGATCTCGACGGACGAGTCCTCGATCCCGCAGAACCGGGAGACCGCGACCCGGAGTTGGAGGTCCAGGACGGCGGAGAGACCCAGCTGCTCGATCTCCGCCTCCGCGTTGCCCATCAGGGCCAGCCACACCATCCGCTTCGCGGCCAGCCGGGGCTTGCTGCGGCCGTAGGCGAAGCCGTAGTTCCACACCCGGTCGATCCACCCCTTGAGGACGGCGGGCGGCGCCATCCACCAGACCGGGAAGACGACCACGATGTCGTCGGCGGCCAGGACGCGGTCCATATGGGCGTGGACCTCGGGGGAGTACGTCTTCTCCCGGTTCTCCCAGTCCGGTTCGTCGGCCGGCCACAGGACGGGGTCGAAGCCCTCGGCGTACAGATCGAGTACGTCGACGGTCTCTCCGCCGTCCTTCAGCCGGGCGTGGACGAGGTCGGCGACCTGGGCGGTCAGGGAGTCGGTACGGGGGTGGGCGAGGACGAGCAGGGTGTGGCGGGGCATGACGGCGTCCTTCGGGAGGGCCTTCGGGAAGGGGGGTGGGCACGGCGCGGGTCAGATTCCGAGGCCGGAGCCGCCGCTCGCGTCGATGTTCTGGCCGGTCACCCAGCGCGCGTCGTCCGAGGCGAGGAAGCCGACCACATCGGCCACGTCCCCCGGCTGCCCGACGCGGTTGAAGACCGAGAAGCCGGCGGCGTGCGCCTTGGCGGCCGGGTCGGCCATCCACGGGTGGATGTCGGTCTCGATCGTGCCGGGGGAGACCGCGTTGACGGTGATGCCCCGGGCGCCGAGGGTCTGGGCGAGGGTCAGGGTCAGCACCTCGACCGCGCCCTTGGAGGCGGCGTACGACGTCATGCCGGGGAAGGCGACCTTCGTGACACCGGAGGAGATGTTGATGATCCGGCCGCCGTCCCGCAGCCGGCCGAGGCCGTGCTTGACGATGAAGAACGGCGCCTTGGCATTGACCGCGAAGACCCGGTCGTAGTCCGCCTCCTCGACCTCGTCGATCGTGCCGGCGCCGGCGATTCCGGCGTTGTTGACCAGGACGTCGACGCCCTCGGCGTGCTCGTCGAAGGCCTTCCAGAGCGCCTCGGCGTCCCCGGGGACGCCCAGTTCGGTACGGATCGCGAAGGCGGAACCGCCGGCCTCCTCGATCGCGGCGACCGTCTCCTTCGCGGCGGCCTCGTTGTTCGCGTAGTGGACGGCGACGCGGGCGCCGTCGGCGGCCAGCCGCAGGGCGATCGCGCGGCCGATGCCGCGGCTGCCGCCGGTGACGAGTGCGGTCTTGCCGGTGAGGGCGGTGGAGCGGGCCATCGGAGTCTCCTCGGTGGTGGTGTTTCCTGCTGATTCCTGCTGACGAGGAAGACTCTGCGGGACGGCTGTTCGGGTTCGGTTCGGGTCTTGTTCGGGCCCGGTTCGGGCGGGGAGTTACGGTGACCCCATGCGATTCGGGGTGCTGGGGGAGACGGCCGTCTGGACCGAGGACGGGCGGCCGGTCCGGGTCCCTGAGCTCAAGGTGCGCGCCCTGCTCGCCTCGCTGCTCGTCGACACGGGCCGGCCCGTCGCCACGCACCGACTCGTCGACGACCTGTGGGGCGACGAACCGCCCGGCAGACCGCTGCGCGCCCTCCAGGCCAAGGTCTCCCAGCTGCGACGCGTTCTGGAGGAGGCCGAGGCGGGCGGCCGTGACCTGCTGGTCTCCCGCGCTCCCGGCTACCAACTGGCGCTTCCCGAAGGTGCCTTGGACGCGGAGCGGTTCGCCGGTCTCGCCGCCCTGGCCCGCGCCGTACCCGACCCGGTGCGGCGGGCCGCGCTGTTCGCCGAGGCGCTCGACGTGTGGCGCGGGCCCGCGTTCGCGGACTTCGCGGACGAGCCGTTCACCCGGGCCGCCGTGAACCGCCTGGAGGAGGAGCGGCTCGTCGTCCACGAGGAGGCGGCGGAGGCGCGTCTCGCCGCCGGGGAACACGCTTTGCTGGTGGGGGAGTTGGCGGAGCTCGTCGAGCGGCATCCGCTGCGCGAGCGGCTGCGCGCCGTGCGGCTGCGCGCGCTGTACCGCGCGGGGCGGCAGAGCGAGGCGCTGGCGGGGTACGAGGAGTTGCGCGTCCGCCTCGCGGAGGACCTGGGCCTCGACCCGAGCCCGGAACTGGTCGAGCTCCAGCGGGCGATGCTCCGCCAGGACCCCGCGCTGGACGCGGCACCGGCCGAGGCGCCGGCGGCGCCCGGGGATACGGCCGTCGAGGCGGCGGCCCCGACGCGGGACGGAGATGTACGGAAGGCGGACGAGCCCTCGGGCCCGGCACCGGCCGAGGGCGCTGTGCACGGCGGTACCGGCCGGGGCGAGGCTCGCGGGAATCTGCCCGTGGCCATCAGCGGGCTCGTCGGGCGCGGTGCGGCCGTCGACGAGATCCGGGGGCTGCTCGCCGGACGGCGGCTCGTCACGCTCACCGGCCCCGGAGGCGTCGGCAAGACTCGGTTGGCCGTGGAGGCCGCCGGGCAGGCGCGGGAGCTGTTCCCCGACGGCGTGTGGCTGGTCGAACTCGCCGGTGCGCACGGCGAGCTGGCCGAGGTCGTCGCCGCGGCCATGGAGCTGCGCGACGACGGAGCGTGGGGCATACGGCCCGAGGCGGGCCGGACGCCGAACGGGGCGGAGCGGCTCGCCACCGTCCTGCGCGGCAGGCGGATGCTGCTCGTCCTCGACAACTGCGAGCACGTGATCGACGAGGCCGCCGCGCTGACCGAGCTGCTTCTGCGCACCGTCCCCGACCTCGTGGTGCTGACGACGAGCCAGGAGCCCTTGGCCCTCGCCGGGGAGAAGCTGTGGTCGGTGCCACCGCTCGACCTCCCCGGGGCCGTCGAGCTGTTCGTCGCGCGAGCGGCCGCTTCGGCGCCCGGATTCGCACCGGACGACGCCCAGCGGGCCGCCGTCGAGAGCATCTGCCGTCGCCTCGACGGCGTACCGCTCGCCCTGGAACTGGCCGCCACCCGGGTGCGCGCGCTCGGCGTGCACCGGCTGCTCGAACGGCTCGACGACCGCTTCCGGCTGCTCAGCGCCGGACAGCGGGGTGCCCCGGCCCGACAGCAGACGCTCCGCGCGGTCATCGACTGGAGCTGGGAGCTGCTGCCCGAACCGGAGCGCCTGGTCCTGCGCCGGCTCGCCGTGCATGCCGAGGGCTGCACGCTGGACGCGGCGGAACAGGTCTGCGGGGGCGGCGAGGTCGCGACCGACGACGTACTCGACCTGCTGGCCCGGCTGGTGGACCGCTCGTTGGTCGTCGCCGTCGACGGGAAGGACGGCCCGCGCTACCGGCTGCTCGAATCCGTGGCCGCGTACTGCCTGGAGCGGATGGCGGACGCGGGCGAGACCGACGACGTCCGCGGTCGGCACCTGACGTACTACACGCGCCTCGCCGAGGCCGCCGAGCCGGAACTCCGCGGCCACGACCAGCGGGATCGGCTGACCCGGCTCGACGCCGAGTCCCCGAACCTGCGCGCCGCCCTCGACCGCGCGGTGCAGCGGGGCGACGCGGAACACGCGCTGCGGCTCGTGGACGCGCTGGCCTGGTACTGGGTGCTGCGCGGACGCCTGGGCGAGGCGGTCCGCTCGACGGCGACGGCGTTGGACGCGGCGGGGACCCCCGACCCGGCGGCGGATCCCGACGCGCTCGCCCGGGTGCGGGCCCGCGTCGACGTCTGGCACACCGGGCTCACCGTCATGAGCGGCGACGGCACGGACCGCCACCGACGTATCGCGAGCGCGCTCGCGTCCGTCGACGCGGCCTACGGAGCCGGCCCCGCCGCCCTCGCCTGGGCCCGCTGGTTCCTCGCCCACGCGCTCTGCGGGACCGGGAGTCAGAGCGAGGGCGAGGAGTTGACGAACGCGGCGCTCGACGGGTTCGCGGAGACCGGGGAGTCGTGGGGGGAGGCGGCCGCGCTCGGGGACCGGTCCGTGCAGCGGCTGCTCAGGGGCGATCTGGCGGGGGCCGAGGACGACGCGGCCCGCTGCGCCGCGCTCTTCGCGTCCGTCGGGGACGCATGCGGGGGGCTGTGGTCCGTGTATCCGCTGGCGACCGTCGCGGAGATCCGCGGCGAGTACGAGCGGGCCGCCGGGCTGAAACGTGCCGCCCTGGACACCGCCGAGAGTTTCGGTCTCACCACCGAGGTGCCCGACCTGCTGTCGGGGCTCGGCCGGACCGCGCTCCTCATGGGAGATCTGGGGCAGGCGCGTGCCTACCACCAGGCGGGGCGGGAGAAGGCCGTCGAGGTCGGCTTCCGCGCGGGTGAGATCAACGCGGTCCTCGGTCTGGGTCTCGGCGCCCGCCGGGAGGGCCTGCTGGAGGAGGCCGAGGAGCACCTCCGGGAGGTCCTGGACTGGCACCGACTGGTCGGGCTCGACGGAGCCAACGCGCTGATCCTCGCCGAACTGGGCTTCGCGGCGGAGCTGCGGGGCGATGCGGAGGTGGCGCTCGGGCTGCACGAGGAGGGCTACACGACGGCTCGGGCGAGCGGGGATCCGCGGGCGGTCGCGCTGGCGCTTGAGGGCTTGGCCGGTGCCCGTGCCCTGGGCGGGCGGGGCGAGGGGGCGGCTGTGCTGCTGGGCGCGGCGGGGGCGTTGCGGGCGTCGACCGGGGCGCCGTTGCCGGTGGCGGAGCGGGGGGATGTGGAGCGGGTCGCCGCCGCGGCCCGGGCGCTCCTCGGCGAGGACGCCTTCGGGGCGGCCCACGCCCGCGGGGAGGGGCTTGCCCCGGAGGCGGCCGTTCGCGAGGAGCGCCGGGTCTCGGGGGCGCCGGTCCCGTAGGGGCGCCGTCCTTGTGGGTCGAGCCCGCCCGTTCCTCCCCCTGGATCTCGTCCCGTGGGGGCCCAAGCGGAACGATTGCCCGCAACAAGGCAGGTGCAACAAAACTGTAAGGACTACACCCTGCACCCGCCCCTATACTCACCCCATGTCCTCCCTCAGCCTCCGGCGTGCCACCGCCGACGACTCGCGTCGTCTTACGCAGCTCGTGCGGAAATCCCGCGCCTATGGCGGTGACTACGCCGCGATGGTCGACGGCTATGTCGTCGGAGGGAGCTACATCGAGCACCACCCCGTCTTCGTCGCCGTCGACGAGCGGGACCGTGTGCTCGGGTTCTACGCGCTCCTCCTCGACGAGGCCGAGCTCGACCTCGCCTTCGTCGCCGACGAGGCGCAGGGGCGCGGCATCGGGCGGCTGCTGATGGAGCACATGATCGGCCAGGCCCGCGCCGCCGGGCTCCGCTCCATACGGGTCGTCGCCCATCCGCCCGCCGAGGACTTCTACCTGCGGACGGGAGCCCGCCGCACCGGGACCGTCGAGCCGACCGGGCACGTCCACTGGGCCAGGCCCGAGCTCCGGTTCGACGTCGCGTGAGCGCCACCGAAGAGGCCGAGCAGGCCGATCGCCGCCGGGTCTTCGCCGACCTCACCCCGCTCCGTACCTCCGCGCACTACCGCCGCCTCTGGTTCGGCAACACCGTCTCCTGGGTCGGCCAGGGCATGACCGCGCTCGCGGTCTCGCTCCAGGTGTACGAGATCACCCGCTCGCCGTTCTCCGTCGGGCTCGTCGGTCTGTTCTCGCTCGTCCCGCTGATCGTCTTCGGCCTGTACGGCGGCGCCATCGCCGACACCGTCGACCGCCGCAAGCTCGGGCTCGCCAGCGCCACCGGCTCCGCCGTGCTCTCCGCCGCACTCGCCACGGCCGCGTTCGCCGGCTTCCACCACGTCTGGTTCCTGTACGCGATCGTGGCCCTGCAGTCCGTCTGCGGCGCGCTCAACTCGCCCGCCCGGAGCTCGATGATCCCGCGCCTGCTGCCGCCCGAGCAGCTGCGTGCCGCCAACGCGCTCAACTCGATGACCACCACCTTCGGCACCCTCGTCGGCCCGAGCCTCGGCGGCCTCATCGTCGGCTTCGGCGGCTTCCAGATCGCGTACCTCATCGACGCCGTCGCCTTCTCCGCCGCCCTCTACGCGATGTGGCGGCTGCCCTCCATGCTCCCCGAACGGACCGGTGCCAAGAGGGCCTCCGTCCTCGACGGGCTGCGCTTCCTCGCCACCCGGCCCAATCTGCGCATGACGTTCTTCTCGGACTTCTGCGCGATGATCCTCGCCCACCCCCGGGCACTGTTCCCCGTCGTCGCCGTCCTCTGGTACGACGGCGACGCCACCACCACCGGACTGCTCGCCGCCGCCCCGGCCGCCGGAGCGCTCCTCGGCGGCGTCCTCAGCGGCTGGCAGGGGCGCATCCGCCACCACGGACAGGCGATCCTGCTCGCCGTCGCCTGCTGGGGCACCGCGATCGCCGTCTTCGGGCTCACCCGCAACCTGTGGCTGGGGCTGCTGCTGCTCGCCCTCGCCGGATACTCCGACACCGTCTCCATGATCTTCCGCAACACGATGATGCAGGTCGCGGCCCCCGACGAGATGCGCGGCCGGCTCCAGGGCGTCTTCATCGTGGTCGTCGCCGGCGGGCCGAGGCTCGGCGACTTCCTCGCCGGCTCGGTGGCCGATCTGACCTCCCCGGCCGTCGCCATCACCGGTGGCGGTATCGCCTGTGTGCTCGCGATCGGTGTTCTTGCCCTGTACGGGCGGGGTTTCCGCCGATACGACGCCCTCAACCCCACCGCCTGATCTGGCGGTTGGCCGCCACGGCGCATAGTCGCCAGGCTGTTCTGTACTCAACAACCGTCGTGCCGACCAGACTCCTGCCGACGCCCGGAACCACCCCTTCCCCCGGGTGTCGAGGAGTGCGTCGATGATCAGACCTTCCGCAGGAGGAAGGGCCGGGCTGCTCGCCGCCGGCATCTCCCTGGTGCTTCTCACGGCAGGGCAGACCGCCGCTGCCGGGGGAACCACCGCCCCCGCCGTCCCCGACACCTTCAAGGGCGCCGCCGACCGGAGCGCCACCGTCACGCTCATCACCGGCGACCGGGTCACCGTCACCGACCTCGGCGGCGGCAAGAAGACCGTCACCGTCGACCGGGCCAAGGGCGCCACCGGTGCGGTGCGCAGCGAGATCTCCGACGGCCGGGTCACGGTCGTCCCCGACGAGGCGCGCGGCTACCTGGACTCCGGCGTGCTGGACCGCCGGCTCTTCGACGTCAGCGGCCTCATCGAGCAGGGCATCACCGACGAGCTGCCGCTGATCGTCACGTACGGCAAGGGCACGCGCGCCGCCGCACCGCGCGGCACCGAGACCGTCCGCGCCCTGCCGAGCATCGGCGGCGCCGCGGTGGAGGCGAAGGACCCGGCCGCGTTCTGGCGCTCGTTCACCTCGCCCACCACCCGCTCCGCGGGCGGCAAGGTCTGGCTGGACGGCAAGGTCGAGGCCGCCATGGCCGAGTCCAACGCCCAGATAGGCACCCCGAAGGCATGGGAGGCCGGGCTCACCGGCAAGGGCGTCAAGGTCGCCGTCCTCGACACCGGCGCCGACCTCGGTCACCCCGACCTCAAGGACCGGGTCGCCGAGTCCAAGTCCTTCATCGAGGGCCAGGAGGTCGCCGACCACAACGGCCACGGCACCCACGTCTCCTCCACCGTCGGTGGCAGCGGCGCCGGTTCGGAGGGCAAGGAGAAGGGCGTCGCGCCGGGCGCGACCCTCGCCGTCGGCAAGGTCCTCAGCGACCAGGGCTCCGGCACCGAGTCGCAGATCATCGCCGGCATGGAGTGGGCCGCCAAGGACATCGACGCGAAGATCGTCTCGATGAGCCTGGGTTCGAGCGAGGGCACTGACGGCACCGACCCGATGGCGCAGGCGGTCAACACGCTCAGCGCCGAGACCGGCGCGCTGTTCGTCATCGCCGCGGGCAACTCCGGCGCCCCCGGCACCATCGGCTCGCCCGGCTCCGCCGACGCCGCGCTCACCATCGGCGCCGTCGACTCCGCCGACGAGGCCGCGTACTTCACCAGCCAGGGACCGCGCTTCGGCGACCAGGCCCTCAAGCCCGACCTCTCCGCGCCCGGCGTCTCCATCCTCGCCGCCCGCTCCCAGCTGGTCTCCGGCACCGGCCTCTACACCTCCATGAGCGGTACGTCGATGGCGACCCCGCACGTCGCCGGTGTCGCCGCGCTCCTCGCCGAGAAGCACCCCGACTGGACCGGCGCGCAGCTCAAGAACGCCCTGATGTCCTCGTCGAAGACGCTCACCGACTCCGCCTACGCGCTCGGCGCCGGCCGGGTCGACGTGGCCGCCGCGATCGACGCGGACATCACCGCCACCGGCTCCGCCGACCTCGGCTTCTTCTCCTGGCCGTACGAGGAGAACAAGCCAGTCACGAAGACCGTCACCTACACCAACCACTCCGACACCGCGGTGGAGTTGGACCTGGCCGTCGAGGGGATGCCCGCGGGCGTCACCACCCTCGCCGACACCACCCTCACCGTCCCGGCCCACGGCACCGCGCAGACCACGGTCACCGGCGACGGCACGAAGGCCCCGGTCGGCAACGCCTCCGGCCGGATCGTCGCCTCGGCCGCCGGCACGCCCGTCGCGCACACCGCGCTCGGCCTGGTGAAGGAGGAGGAACGCTACAACCTCACGATCCACGTCAAGGACCGTGACGGCGCCCCCACCTCCGGCACCGTCATCGTCAAGCAGCTCGCCGAGGGACGGCACGACCCGTTCCCGGTGGCCGTCGGCGAGTCCGGCACGATCGAGCTCCGGCTGAAGCCCGACACGTACACCGTCGACACCTTCCTCGACGTCCGCGGCTCCAAGGGCAAGGACTCCCTCGGCCTCGGCTTCCTCACCGACCCCGAGATCGTCCTCGACCGTGACCGCGAGATCACCCTCGACGGGCGGCAGCTCCGTGAGATCCGGGCCGAGGTCGAGAAGCGCACGGAGACCCGCCAGCTCCTCATGGAGTTCGACCGGGACGCTCACGGCGCCGAGTACGGCGGCGCGGTGCAGGTGCCGATGAAGTACGACTCCGTCTTCGCCGCGCCCACCCGCAAGCCCGCCAACGGCACCTTCGAGTACCGGACCGTGTGGCGGCTCGGAAAGCCGCTCCTGGAGGCGAGCGTCGACGGCGACCGGCTGTCCGACGCCACCGTGCAGGCCGGCACCACGATGCTCGAAGGCCGGCACACGCTCGGCGTCGTCGACGCCGGCACCGGCACGGCCGCCGAGTACGCGGGCAAGAACGTCAAGGGCAAGGCCGTCCTCGTCCGGGCCGGCGCGCTCCCGAACCCGCAGCTCGCCCAGAACGCCCAGGACGCGGGCGCCACGGCGCTGTTCGTCACCGACGACCAGCCCGGGCGGCTGATGTCCTGGTTCGGCACCGCCGAGTTCGAGGACCGGCCGCTCGCCGTCGCCACCGTCAACTCCGCGGACGCCGCACGGCTCTCGGAGGCGGCCAAGCGCGGCAAGCGCGTCGACCTGACCGGCACGCGCTTCACCCCGTACACCTACGACCTGTCCGAGGGGCACCCGGGCGCGATCGGCAACGACCTCGTCTTCCGGCCCGACAGGGACGAACTGGCCACCATCCGGTCCGCGTTCCACATGCCGACCGGCAAGAAGGAGCTCGGCGGCGAGTTCCGGTACTCGATCACCGACACCTTCCCGATCGGCTTCGGATTCAAGGAGTACATCGCCTTCCCGACCGAGCGCACCGAGTACGTCTCCACCGGCGCCGGCCAGGGCTGGCACGAGTCGGTCGACCTCGCCGACTCCCTGGAGCAGCGGGCGGGCATCAACTCCTACCGCGGCGGCAGCAGCCGGACGCTCGACTGGTTCGAGCCGGTCTGGCACCCCTGGCTCGGCACCGGCCTCGGCTGGGGCCAGGAGCGGTCCGGCAACCAGCTGCGGTTCAACACCCCCGGCTGGGGCGACTCGGGCCCCGACCACACGGGCTTCGGCAACGTGTGGAGCGACGACTCGCAGACCCAGTTCACCGAGGTGTACGTCGACGGCACCCGGGTCGACCGCAAGATGAGCTCGGGCGCCTACGCCTGGGACGCCCCGGCGGAGGAGGCGACCTACAAGGTCGTCACCGACACCACGATGGACCCGGAGCGCTGGCGCCTCTCGACCAAGGGCCACTCCGAGTGGACCTTCCGCTCCAAGGCGCCCGCGGAGAACACCACCGTCTTCCTTCCGCTCATCAACCTCGGTTTCGACGTCGACACCGACCTCAAGGGCGATGTGCGCGGCGGAAGCCGGGTGCCCGTCGGGATCTTCGGCGAGTACGTGAAGGGCGCGATCGACACCGGCAGGATCGGTGGCGGCTTCCTGGAGGTCTCGTACGACGACGGCACGACCTGGCAGAAGGTCTCCCTGCGCCCCTCCTCGGGGGGAGCGGCCTGGACGGGTGAGCTGCGGGTGCCGGACAACGCGCAGTACATCTCCTTCCGGGCGGGTGCGTCCGACGACCGCGGTGGCTCGGTCAAGCAGGAGATCATCCGGGCGGTCGGGGTGAAGTAGCCCCAGGAGTCCCGGAGACAGCGGAGTCCCGGCACGGCGTGCGGCCGTGCCCGGGCTCCAGGGGGGCGGCCGGCACCCCCCGCCCCGGCCGATACCGCGCCCGCCGGCCCGCGCCCCCCGGTGCGGGGGGCGCAGCCGGCGCG
>NZ_JBHTTQ010000009.1:85048-141569 GCF_042794475.1 Streptomyces sp. NPDC056527 | reverse complement strand
TTTATATCCGCGGGGGGGGGGGTTTCCTCTCCCCCTGTCCGCCGGGTTCCGCGGGGCCCCCGCGCCCGGCGTGCGGCCGTGCCGGGACTCCTCGCGTCCGGCCGTCACCCGCCGCGCGACACGATCCCGCGCACGACGCCCAGCTCCACCAGGTCCTGGGGGCGCAGCCGGAGCTGATCGGCGGTGACCGGGGCCTGGTCGGCCTCCCTCTTGAGGATCGCCGAGGCGAGCTCGGGGGCGATGACGGAGAAGTAACTGTCCGGCGTGGCCCAGGTGTTGCCCGGCGCGGCCAGCGCGAGGGCCCCGCCCGAGCCGCCCTCGCCGACCAGGAGCGAGGTCACCGGGACCCGCGCCGCGGCGACCGCGGTGAACGCGTCCGCGATCGCCGGACCCGCCCCGGCACGCTCGGCCTCGGCGTCGTTGGCCGCTCCGGGAGTGTCGATAAGTGTCAGCACGGGGATCCCGAGCCGGTCCGCCAGCCGGACGAGCCGGGCGACGGTCCGGAAGCCCGCGGGGCGCGTCGCCGTCCCGTCCTGCGCGGCGTACGCGACGGTCCGTCCCTCGTGGAGTCCGAACCCGCACTCCACCCCGGGGTCCACCCCGCCCGCCCGGTCCCCGCGGATGGCCGCCCGGACGGTGAAGTAGGCGTCCAGATAGGCCCCGGAGCGGGGCCGTTCGGCGGACCGGGCCCGCACCACGGCCTCCCAGCCGCTGCCGGGCGCGGCGGCCTCGGCGAGCGCGCCGGGCGGGGGAGCGGCGGCGGGAGCCTCCCCGACCGACGCGGCGGACGGTGCGGCGGGCGCCCCGGAGTGGGCACCGCCGGACGCATCGCCGGCGGTCTTGCCGGGGGTCGTGCCGTCGGATGCCGCGTCGGCGGGCTCGCCGTCCCTCAGCAGCCGCAGCCACAGGGCGAGCGTCGGTCGCAGGTCCTCCGGTTCGACGAGCGCGTCCACGTGCCCGTACTCCCACTGGCTCTCCGCCGTGTACGCGGTCGGGTCGGCGTCCTGCGGACGGACCCGCGAGCCGGCGAAGGCCACCTGGGCTGAGGGGAGGGCGAGCACGACGTCCGCGCCCGCGCCCACCGTGGCCCAGCCGCCGCCGGTGGACGGGTCGCGCAGCACCGCGACATGGGGGACGCCGGCGTCCCGTAGCCGTACGGTCGCCTCCGCCACCCGCTGGAGCTGGGCCAGGGCGATCATGCCCTCCTGCATCCGGCTGCCGCCCGTCGCCACGAGCGACACCAGCGGGACCCGGTCCGCGAGCGCGGCGCGGTACGCGGCGACGAGCCGGTCGCCGGCCGCCTGTCCCAGCGAACCGCCGAGGAAGCCGAACTCGAAGGCGACCACGACCACCCGGCGACCGTCGATCGTCGCCCCGCCGTACAGGACGGACTCCTCCTCGCCGGTCCTCGCGGCGGCACGCGCGCGTGAGGCGTCGTATCCGGCCCAGCCGATCGGACCGTCCGGGAGCGGCGCGACGGTGGCCGGGGTCCGCAGCGGGGTGAAGTCGTCGGTGACCAGCGCGATCACCTGACGGGCCGTGAGGCGCTCAGCCATGGAGGGCCTCCGGGAGTGCCTTCTTCAGGAGCTTGCCCATGTCGTTGCGGGGCAGCGCGCGGAGGAAGTGGACGGTGCGCGGACGCTTGTGCGGGGCGAGGAGCCCGGCGACGTGATCCGCCAGCTCCTGTGCCGTCGGCGGCTTCTCCGCGTCCGCCAGCACCACCCACGCCACGATCCGCTCCCCGAGGTCCGGGTCCGGCGCGCCGGTCACGGCGGCCTCCCGCACCGCCGGATGGTCCAGGAGCGCGTTCTCTATCTCGCCGGCGCCTATCTTGTAGCCGCCGCTCTTGATCAGATCGGTGGCCTTGCGGCCCACGATCCGTACGTACCCGTCGGGTTCACGGACCGCCATGTCCCCGGTCCGGAACCAGTCCCCGTCGAACGCGGCCGCCGTCGCGTCCGGCCTGTTCAGATACGCGGAGAAGAGGTTCGGGCCCCTGACCTGGATCTCGCCGACGCTCTCCCCGTCGTACGCCCCCAACTCCGTGCCGTCCTCCTCCACCAGGCGCAGCCCCACGCCCCGCAGCGGCAGCCCGACGGACCCGGGGCGCGGGCGGGAGCCCACGGGGACGGACGTGTTCATCAGCGTCTCCGTCATTCCGTACCGCTCGATCACCGTCCGGCCCGTCGCCGCCGTGATCCGCTCGTGGTCGTGGACCGGCAGCGCCGCCGATCCCGAGACCAGCAGCCGCGCCTCGGCCAGCGCCCGTACCAGCGCCGGATCGTCCTCCAGCGCGTCCGCGATCCGGTGGTACATGGTCGGCACACCGAACAGCATCGTGCCGCCGCCCGCGCCGAGCTCCCGGGCCACGCCCTCCGTCGAGAACGTGCCGAGATGGCGGACCGATCCGCCGCGCCGCAGCGGGCCGAGGACCCCCAGGATGAGCCCGTGGACGTGGAACAGCGGCAGCGCGTGCACGAGGACGTCGTCCTCGGTCCACGCCCAGGCCTCCTCCAGGGCGTCGAGGGAGGCGGCGATCGCCCGCTGGGAGAGGACGACGCCCTTGGGCGGTCCGGTGGTGCCGGAGGTGTAGACGATCAGGGCGGGCGACTCGGATCCGTCCGACCCGCCGGTGAGGGCCGAGGGGACCGGGCCGACGTGCGTCACCGTCGTCCCGACGTCGATCCGCGGCAGTTCCGCGAGTCCCGCCGGCAGAACGTCCTCCGGCCCCGCCAGGACCACGCTCGGAGTGCTGTCGCCGAGGATGTGCGCCAGCTCCCGCTCCCCGGTGCGCGGGTTGAGCGGGATCGCCGGTACGTCGGCCAGAAACGCGGCCACCACCGCGACCGCCGTCCGGGCGGTCGGCGTGGCCCAGACGGCGACCCGCCCCGCGTCCGCGATCCGTGCCGCCAAGGCCCCGGCGGCCTCGGCCAGTTCCTCGTACGTCAGGGCGTCCGCGCCGAAGCGCAGTGCGGGTCGGTCCGAGCCGGCCACCAGGGCCGGGAAGAGCGCGCTCAACGGTCGTCCTCCTCGCGTAGCGGGATGCGAGAGGCATTCTTCCCCCGACTCAGGAGGGGCGCGCTGCGACCTTGCTCACCTCGGGGGAGCCACCGCCGTCCTCGGTCGGCCGGAGCGTCCGCATCCGCCCGTACGCGTAGACACAGCCGGCGAGGGCCAGGTCGGACAGGAGCATGAAGCCGATCGAATAGGAGTCCTTGGCGCTGTAGATCGCGCCCATCACGAGCGGCGGCACGAACCCGCCGAGCCCGCCCATCGCGCCGACGATGCCGGTGACGCTGCCGACCTGCGGCTGTGGGGTCACCTGGGAGACCAGCGCGAAGACCGAGCCGCTCGCCGTGCCGAGTCCGGCTGCCATGCAGAGCAGGGCGATCGTGCCGCCCGGATTCAGCGGCGGGTCGAAGGCCTGGACGATGGCGAAGACGGCGGCGAAGCCGAGCGCGCCGGCGGTGACGAGGGCCGGGTGGATCCGGTCCGAGAGCCAGCCGCCGATCGGCCGGAAGACGACGGTGACGAGGGCGAAACCGGCGGCCTTGGTGCCGGCGTCGGTCGGGTCGAGCTCGTACCAGGTCTTCAGATACGTCGGCAGGTACACCCCGAACGCGACGATGCCGCCGAAGCCGATGGCGTACAGCGCCGACAGTTCCCAGGTCACCCGCAGCCTGCCCGCCCTGCCCAGCCGGGACGCGAGGGAAGCCGTGGGCACCGGCCGGTCGGGGCGGTCGGTGATCAGGAACAGGGCGAGGGCGGCGTACGCGGCGAGGGCGATCGCGACGACGACGAACGGCAGGTTCTCCCCGTGTTTGGCCATGCGCGGGGTGAAGTAGCCGGAGAGCGCGACACCGCCCATGCCCATGCCGAAGACCCCGAGCGCCAGGCCCCGCTTGGCCGGTGGGAACCAGGAGTTGACCAGAGGGATGCCGATGGCGAAGGTCGTCCCGCCGAGGCCGAGGAGGAAACCGACGGCGAGCATCGCGCCGAAGGAGTTCTTCGCCGGGATCAGCAGCAGCACGGGCACGATCGTGAGCGCCGCGACGAGGGGGAACATCACCTTGGCGCCGTAGCGGTCGGTGAGCGCGCCGGCCGGGATCCGGCCCAGGGAGCCGACCAGGACCGGGACGGCGACGAGCAGCGACTGCTGGAACGAGCTGAGGTTCAGCCGGTCTCCGTAGTCCCCGGCCAGCGGCGCGATCAGGTTCCACGCCCAGAAGGTGAGCGTGAATCCGATCGTGGCCATGACCAGGTTCCGGTAGGCGGTGCCGGAGGGCTTCTCGAGGGAGTCCACGTGATCAGTCAATGTCGCGCCGCCGGTCGGGGCGCGCCGGATTGGGCCGTACGGGGCGGGCGGCGGCCCGGGCCGGTCCACGATCGTGGGGTGCGCCGGCTACGGCCAGTTCACCGTCGTGGGCGGGCGGCCGTCGTCCGCCACCACCAGGTGCGGGCCCTCCTGGGTCGCCGCCACCTCGACCGTGATCGCGGCGACCCCCTCCCGGCGGTGGGCCGCCGCCAGCGCGCCGCGCAGCACGGAGAGGATCCGTTCGGCGTCGGCCTCCTCGATGAGCGTGTCGACCGCGCCTGAGAAGTGCACCGAGGGCTGGAAGCCCAGCAGGACCGCCGCGCCGCCCGTCTCGCGCAGCACCCGCCCCCGGAAGGTCGTCGGCGCGTCGGCGGGCGGCTGCTGGAGGGCGAAGATGGTCGTCCGCACCTCCTGGATGGTGGAGTCCAGCTCGTCCACCGCCCGCCCCAGCAACGCGCTCTCGTCGGTCGACTCCGCCGCGCGCCGCCGCGTCGACTCCAGCATCATCTCGGTGGCGAACAGCCGCTGGACGACGAGGTCGTGCAGGTCCCGGGCGATCCGGTCGCGGTCCTCGTACACCGCCAGCTGCTCGCGGTCGTGCTGCGCGTCCGCGAGGACCAGGGCGAGGGCGGCCTGGGAGGCGAACTGCGAGGCGAGGAGGCGGTCCACCGCCGTGTACGGGCGCCCGCCGCGCCGCCGGGGGAGGGCGAGGGTGCCGATGAGCCGGCCGCCGCTCTGCAGCGGCAGCATCATCGACGGCCCGAACCGGGAGCGCACGTGGGTGGTCATCCGTGGGTCGGTGGCCGAGTCCTCCAAGAAGACCGGCTCACCGCCGAGCAGTTGCACGAGGACGGGCGAGCCCGGCGCGATCGTCGTGCCGACCAGGTCGCCCGGGTCGCCGACCGTCGAGGCGGCCACGATCTCCATCCCGCCCTCCTCGGTGGGCTGCAGGACGACCCCGGCCGAGGCGTCCGCGAGCAGCCGGGCCCGCTCGGCGACCGTCATCAGCGCGTCCTCCGCCGGCTTGCGGGTGAGCAGGGCCGTCGTCACCGCCGCCGCGCCCTCGATCCAGCGCTCCCGCTGACGGGCGGTCTCGTACAGCCGGGCGTTGCCGATGGCGATGCTGGCCTGCGAGGCGAGGACCCGCAGCAGTGCGAGGTCCTCCTCGGTGAAGCTCCCCTCGCGCTTCTCGGTGAGATAGAGATTGCCGAACACCTCCGTGTGGACGCGGATCGGGACACCGAGGAACGAGTGCATCGCGGGATGGCCCTCCGGGACCCCGCTGGAGCGCGGATCGGCCGTCAGGTCGTCGAGCCGCAGCGGCTGCGGGTCGTGGAGGAGGACGCCGAGGAGCCCGGTGTGGCCGTCGGGGAGCCGGGGGATGCGCTGCCGCTCGGCCTGCGTCATCCCGGCCGTGAAGAGTTCGGTGAGCCGGTGGCGCTCGGGGTCGACGACCCCGAGCGCTCCGTAGCGCGCGCCGGTCAGGTCGACCGCGGAGTCCACGATGTGCTGGAGCGTGGTCCGCAGTTCGAGATCGGTGCCGACACTCAGGACCGCTTCCAGAAGCATCGGCAGACGGGGAGCCGGGTCGTCCTGGTCCATGAGTGACATGCGCTTATTGTCGTACAAATGGGAGGGTTGTGACGATCATTCGGAGTCGGCCAGCGGGTCGAGGACCATCGGCTGGATCCTGCCCTCCAGCATCGCGCCGAGCCCGAGGATCGCGCAGACGTCCGGCCGCTCGGCGATGTGCACCGGCATGCCGGTCGCCTCGCGGAGCATCTGGTCGAGCCCGGGGAGCAGGGCGCTGCCGCCGACCATCATGATGCCGCGCTCGGCGAGGTCGGCGACGAGGTCGGGCGGGCACTCCCGCAGGATCTTGCCGATGCCGTCGAGGACGGCGGTCAGCGGGGTGTGGATCGCGTCGCGTACCGCGGCGGTGTCGACGGTCACCGAACGGGCGAGGCCGGTGGCCACGTCGCGGCCGTGGATCTCGGTGGAGCTCGGGCCCTGGAGGGTCAGACCGTTGCCGCTGAGGGCGAGTTGCAGCGGACGGACGGACTGGCTGGGCAGCATCAGCTCGTGCTGGTGGCGCAGGTGCTGGATGACCGCGTGGTCGATCGCGTCGCCGCCCACCGGGATCCGCTCGGCGGTGACGATGGAGCCCAGGGAGAGCACGGCGACCTGGGTGGTCGCCGCGCCGCAGACCATGATCATGGTCGCGGTGGGCTGCTCGACGGGGAGTCCGCAGCCCACGGCCGCCGCGATCAGGGTGTCGACCAGTTCGACCCGCCGGGCGCCGAGCCCGACGAGGGTCTCCACGGCGGCGCGCTGGGCGAGCGGGTCGCTGTCGTGCGGGGTGCTGGCGGCGGCGCGCAGCCGCGGCTTGCGGCGCAGTTGGCGACGGAGCTTCTCGCCGAGGAGGTGGCGCAGCATCCGCTGGGCCATCTCGATGTCGACGACGGTGCCGCCGGATACGGGGCGGACGACGCGGATGTAGTCGGGGGTGCGGCCGGTCATCTTCTCGGCGAGTGCGCCGACGGCGATCAGCGCGCCGGTACGGGTGTTCACAGCGGCGACACTGGGCTCGTCGACGACGAGCCCGGCGCCCTTGACGAAGACCCGGGTCCGGGCGGCCCCTAGGTCGACGGCGACATGGCAACGACGCAGCTGCTCAAGGCTGACGGTCACGGCAGATCCTCCGGAGTGCGGTGCTGGCACGAGCGAGGGTGGTACGCCGGTTTGCTTCGGCGTTCTGTTCGCATCGTGCGACCCCCACCGCCAAGCCGCGCGCTGGGCTGCGCCGCCCGGGGGTGCGATGCCGCCTGACGGCGGGTCGACACGAGCGGGCGCGAGCTCGCCACGGCAGGAGCTCGGCCCGCTCGTGGTCCGGGACGCGGACTCGGCGCGACGGGTGCGCCGCCGGGCGCTGGGGCGCGGTCCGGGTGCCGGGCGGTGCCTGGGTGCCGAGCGCGGCCCGGGCGTCGGGGCGGGGGCCGGCGTGGGTGAGTTCGGCTCGGACGTCATGTGGGTCGCTCGGGGTGCGGCGGGCGCGCGGCCCGCGCTCGAAACGCGGCGGCGGGGCGGTGCGCGCGGCCCGCGCCGCCTCCGGCCGCGCGGCCCCAGCCCCCGGGCCCCAGCCCCCGGCCCGCGCCGCCCGGCCCCAGGCCCCGGCCCCAGGCCCCCGGCCCGCGCCGGCGGGCGGGGCGGGCGTCAGAGCAGGCGTTGCAGGAGGCCCCAGGTGAACTCGGCGGCTCGGGGGGTTCCGTCGGGGAGGGTGAAGTCCAGGCGGAGGCGGGTGGGGGCGCTGCCGTCCCGGGCCTGGGCCGGAGGGAAGGCGTTGCCGACCTCGGGGAGGGTGCAGCTCCAGGGGTGCAGATCGGCCTCGGTGCGCAGTTCGGGGATGGGGGAGCCGGGCGCGCGGACCAGTCCGCTGCCCCAGACCGCCGTCGGCCTTCCCACGATCACCTGCCAGCGCAGCTCCGGCCAGAGCGGGAGCTCCCACTCCAGGAGCTCGGCGTCCAGCCGGGGGACCGCGCGGCGCGCCACGGGCTCCCCCAGGACGGAGCGGTAGCGGGCCGCCTCCCCAGGGCCCCGGCGGCCGTGCGCCCACGCCTGCCAGCGGCGGTTCGCCTCGCGCGACTCGGCCCGTGTCGCCCCCAGCGACCTGAGTGCTTCCTCGACCAGATCCGGCTGGTGGTCGGCCATACGGCGCAGCAGGACAAGCTGGAACTCGCGTGGCCCGAAAGGCTCGGACGGTCTCATGAGCCCATCCTGCCCGAAGCGGGAGAATCACGACGACACGCCGTCGACCTGGGGTTTCCTCACAGGATCCTCACGTTCCCGCCTACCTCTGGTGTCCTGTCGACACATACTCTGCGGCAGCCATGGACTACTGCCACCAGTGCCGACGGCACCTCAACGGCGCACTCGCCTGCGCCGGATGCGGGACCCCCGTCGAGGAGCTGCGGTACGAGACCCCCCAGCCGGTCGCCGCGCGCGCCGTCGCGGCCCAGCGCGTCGAGTACGTCGAGCCCCCTGCGCGTGTGGAGTACCAGGAGCGGGCCGAGCACATCTACGAACTGGACCCGCTCGAGCCGCCGCGCACGCCCGCTCCCGGAGGTCGGGCCGCCGCCCGCCGCGGCGCGGCGTCGGGGCGGAGCGGTGCCCGCCGCAACCGGCGGGCGCGCAGCCGCAGGGGGCGCAACGTCCTGGTGGGCACGCTCGGCATCGTCCTCGCGGCGGGTGCCCTGAGCGTGGCGAAACTGGCCCTCGAACCCGAGGACGAGGGCGGCGCCGCCACCGCCGTACAGGAGGAGGAGGTCGTCGAGACCTCGCTGCCGCCGCTCCCCTCGGACAGCGTGACGGCCCCGGAAGGGCCGACCCCGGTCACGGTGACGAAGTCCGCCACCCCCAAGGACTCGGACGCGCCCGCGCCCGGCCACACGGGCATACCCGGTCAGGGGTCCGGTGGTCAGGGCTCCGGCGGCTCGGGCGGTGGCGGCGGCTCGCAGGGCTCCGGAGGCGGGCCCCCGGGCGGTGCGCCGTCCGGCTCGCCCTCCGCCTCGTCCTCGCAGACCGGTCCCACGCCGACCGGCTCCGGAAGCGCCACCGCGACCCCGCCCGGCGGTTCGCCGACGGCCCCCACGCCCAGCCCCACGCCGTCTCCGACGCCGACGTGCACGTGGATCATCTTCTTCTGCGTCTAGGGGCTCCCCGGGTGCGGAGCAGGCGTCAGCCCACGTCCTCGCCCAGCATGCGCTTCAGCAGATCCCGCAGCAGCGCGCGCTCGTCCGCCGTGAGCTGTCCGAGCGGCTCGCGCGCGAAGTCCAGCGAGTCGCGCAGTCGGCCGGCGGTGTCCAGGCCCTCCGGGGTCGGCGCGGCCAGCTTGACGCGGCGGTCGGCCGGGTCGGGGCGGCGCTCCACCAGGCCGCGCGATTCGAGCCGGTCGATGATTCCGGTGACGTTCGACGGCTCGCACTTCAGCTTCTGGGCGATCTTCCGCATCGGGACCGGCTCCAGGGTGAGCAGTCCGAGGACCCTCGCCTGGGCGCCGGTCAGCGCGTGCTCCGCGGCCGCCTGCTCGTACTCCGCGTAGTACCGCGCCACGACCGTGCCGATCAGCTCGACGACTTCGCGGGTGAGGGGGTCTGAGGGTGAGGTGGCCATGGGCTCCATCCTACCCAGATGCTTGACAACATGAAATATCCAGGAGCATGGTTGTTTCAGGTAGTGAAACATTCTGTTCCAGGAGGCCG
This sequence comes from Streptomyces sp. NPDC056527, assembly GCF_042794475.1. Lineage (NCBI taxonomy): Bacteria > Bacillati > Actinomycetota > Actinomycetes > Kitasatosporales > Streptomycetaceae > Streptomyces > Streptomyces sp. NPDC056527. The sequence continues at coordinate 131,996 of NZ_JBHTTQ010000009.1, read as the reverse complement.
TACCGATGTCCGTAATCCCCGCGTCCAGCCGTGAGTGGCACCTCGTCGCCCGTCCGCACGGCTGGCCGACCCCCGCGGACTTCGCGCTCCGTGAGACCCCCGTCACCGAGCCCGCCGAGGGCCGGATCCTGGTCAAGAACCTGCACTTCTCGGTCGACCCGTACATGCGCGGCCGGATGAACGACGTGAAGTCGTACATCCCGCCGTTCAAGCTCGACCACCCCATGGACGGCGGCGCGGTCGGCCAGGTCATCGCGTCCAACGCGGAGGGCTTCGCCGTCGGCGACCACGTCCTGCACGGTCTCGGCTGGCGCGAGTACGCCGACGTGCCCGCCCAGCACGCCACCAAGGTCGACCCGGAGCTGGCCCCCCTCTCCAGCTACCTCGGCGTCCTCGGCATGACGGGCCTCACCGCCTACGCCGGACTCTTCGAGGTCGCCTCCTTCAAGGAGGGCGACGCGGTCTTCGTCTCCGGCGCGGCCGGTGCCGTCGGCGGCCAGGTCGGCCAGATGGCGAAGCTCAAGGGCGCCTCCCGGGTCATCGGCTCCGCCGGCTCCGACGAGAAGGTCAAGCTCCTCATCGAGGAGTACGGCTTCGACGCCGCCTTCAACTACAAGAACGGCCCGGTCAAGGACCAGCTCCGTGAGGCCGCCCCGGACGGCATCGACGTCTACTTCGACAACGTCGGCGGCGACCACCTCGAAGCCGCGATCTCCTCGCTCAACGTGCACGGCCGCGCCACCATCTGCGGCATGATCGCGCAGTACAACGACACCGAGCCGGTGCCGGGTCCGCGCAACATGGCCATGATCATCGGCAAGCGGCTGCGCCTCCAGGGCGTCCTCGTCGGCGACCACTACGGCCTGCAGCAGCAGTTCGTCCAGGAGGTCGGCGGCTGGCTGCGCTCCGGCGAGCTGAAGTACAACGAGACCGTCGTCGAGGGCATCGAGAACAGCGTGGACGCCTTCCTCGGCCTGCTCCGCGGGGACAACACCGGAAAGATGATCGTTTCGGTGACCGGCTAGTCTTCCCTCAGCCGTCGCGATCGTGGGCGCGAGTCGCGGCGAACCAGCAGAAGGAAGACCCGCATGTCCATTCAGCAGTCCGACGTCCTGTACACCGCCGTCGCCACCGCCGAGAACGGGCGCGACGGCCGTGTGGCCACCGACGACGGTCAGCTCGATGTCGTCGTGAACCCGCCGAAGGCCATGGGTGGCTCCGGTGCCGGCACCAACCCCGAGCAGCTCTTCGCCGCCGGGTACAGCGCCTGCTTCCAGGGCGCGCTGGGCGTCGTGGCCCGTAACGAGAACGCCGACATCTCGGGCTCGACCGTCACCGCCGAGGTCGGCATCGGCAAGAACGACGACGGCTTCGGCATCATCGTCAAGATCTCGGCGACCATCCCGAACGTGGATGTCGAGACCGCGAAGAGCCTGATCGAGAAGGCCCACCAGGTCTGCCCGTACTCCAAGGCGACCCGCGGCAACATCACGGTCGAACTGGCCGTCTGATTTTGCGCGTACGCTTGATGTGGGCCGCACCCCGACCGACCGGGGTGCGGCCCTCTTGCGTCAGGGCACCGGTCAGCGCGTCAGCAGAGCCCGGCCGACCTGCGCGAACGCGCCCTTCGGGTGGTCCCGGAAGAGCGGCTCCGTGCCGAACAGGACCACCGGCGCACCGTGCGCCGCCGTCCCGCTGACCACAGACGCCTGCCCGGCCGCGTCCCCCGGACCGCCCCGGCCGTCCGCGAGCGGCCGCCAGTGCCCGGAGACGAGCGGATCGGCCGCCGCGTAGGACTGCTCGGTCCGCACCCCCGCTCCCAGCCCCGTGAACCACAGCGGCGCGTAGACGAAGCTGTGCCCGGGAGCGCCGCCCGTGATCGCGCCGCCCGCGTTGCGGACCGTCACGACACCGTTCGCGTCCCCGTTGCCCGCCACCGCCGTGGCCGGGAGCAGCCCCGCCGCCGCGTTGAACGCCGCGCCCGCCGAGCCGATCCCCACCACACCCGCACCGCTCGCCCGCAGCGCATCCCGCGCGGCCGGCGTGAGCTTCCCGTACTCCAGACCCCGCGACACGAACAGCACGTCGGCCGTCGACCAGTCGAAGCCCGCGTTCAGGATCTCCGTCGAGACCGGGACGACCTCGAAGCCCATCTCGCGCAGTGCGAACAGCTCACCGGCCGTCACCGAGGCGGCGACCCTGGTCCGCTCCAGCGGCGCCGCGCCCCGCTCCTTCGTGGCCCGGAACACCACCCCGTACCGGTCCGCGAGCACCCGCGCCGCGCCCCGCGCCGACGCCGGCACCATCGCCGCGCCGTCGGCCGTCCGGCGCACCCTCACCCCCTGCGCCAGCAGCGCGTTCACCGCGGCCAGCTCCTTCGGGTCGTCGAGCCGCAACAGCAGGTCCCCGAAGGGCGCGACCGAGCCCGTGGGGGCCGCGGCGTGGACCGGCCGCACCACGCGAGGCACCGGACCGTGCTCGATCCTGCGCACCGTCGCGCCCCACAGCAGCCCGAGGCTCCAGCCCGAGATGTCGTACATCGTCGACACGTCCGCGCTGATGTCGCGGCCCTCCGCCAGGATCACGTTCGCCATCCCGCGCTTGGGCTGGCGCATGTCGACGACGTACGAGCCGTCGACGGCCCGCCCGACCCGCACGTCGTTGGCGACCAGATGGTCCACGAGCCGTGCCGCGGCCACCGCCGAGGCTCCCCCGGACTTCGTCCGGGGGTGCCCCCAGCTCCCGCCCGCCGGAATGACGTACGCGCGCGGGAACGTGGTCGTGTACACGTCCTCCGGACCGATCCCCGGCACCCCGGGCACCGTCTCCTCGGAGACCGGCCGCTGCGCCTCGCCCGCCGCGCCCCGCCGGAACGTCTCGATCTGGTCGGCGAGCACCGACGCGCGGTGCGTGTCCGTGTGGTCGAGCGTGGCGCGCATCGCCGCGCCCGCGATGTCGACGTTGATCGCCGCCCGGCGGCGCAGCTCCGCCTCGGGCAGCGTGTCGTACGCCTGGTTGTTCACCGTCATCGGGAACTCGATGGTGTGCGCGGCCACGGCGCCCTGGAACGGCATGTACTGCGGGGTGAAGATCGGCGGCCAGTCGTCCCAGCCCTCCTGCTCGTCGCGGAAGGGGATGACCGCCGGACGGACCCCGTCCTTCGCGGGCGTGTAGCCGAGTCCGTTGACCGCCTTCTCCATGCCGAGCGCGTTGGCGTAGGCGTTCTTCAGGAACAGGTCGTACTCGTAGTTCTCGCCGTGCGGCGGCGTCGTCGGCTCGATCAGCGTGCCGTTGACGTACCCGTGCAGATCCAGCATCACGGCCGGCTGCTTGTCGATGGCGATCCGCCGGATCGCGCGGGCCTCGGGCTGGGACGCGGTGACGAAGTCCCGGTTGAGGTCGAAGCCGTTGCCGTTGGCGCGGGTGCCGGCGATCCGGCCGTCGGGGTTGGCGGTGACGTTCAGATAGACCCGGGTCCTCGCGAGCAGTCCGGCGGTCTTGCGGTCGGTGGCGGTGGCCAGCTCCTCGATGAGCTCCAGGGCGGCGTCCGTGCCCTCCCACTCGTTGCCGTGGATGTTGTTGTTGATGAAGACGGGCGTCTTGTACGCGGCCTTCAGCCGGGTGTCCTTCGCCGCGGCGGCGGGCGCGTTCTCGATCCGCTCGCGCATCCGCTCCTGCTCGCGGGTCTCGCGGGCGCTCTCCGGGGCGGTGACGGTCACCAGATACAGCTCGTGCCCGCCCGCCGACCACCCGGCGACCTCGACGCTCACCCGGTTCCCCAGCTTCTGCAGCGCGTTGAGACGCGGGGCGAGGGAGTGGTACGGCGCGAGCCCCAGCTTGATCGACTTGTCGGCCGGGTCGACGGGCGGGACGGCGAGGTCCGTCCGCCGCGGATAGCCGTCGCCCGTGCGGAGCGGGGTGTCGGCAGGGGTGAGGGAGGAGCGCGGCGCGAACGTGCGCGGCGGCGCCGCGGTGTCACGCCCGGCCCCTTCGCGTAAGGGCCCGGGCTCGGACGCGCTGCCGTGCCCGTGCGCGAAGGGACCGGGCGCGGCGCTCGCGGGCAGCGCGGTGAGGACCAGCGCGCCGAGGAGCGCGCCGCTGACGGTGGTGATCAGGACGGGTCCGGGTTTCGCCATACGTACGCAACCTCCGTAAGTGATCAGTACGCAGGGGTCTACCCTGTCGTGCCCCGGACAACAAGAGGGCCTCCGACGCAGGCCCGATAGGGTGATCCCATGCGTGATTTCGGGGCCGGTCTCGGTTATCTGGTACAGGGTCAGAAGTGGGTGGGCCGGCACGGTCGATGGTTCGGGTTCGGGCTGCTCCCCGGTCTCGTGACCCTCGTGCTGTACATCGGCGCGCTCGTCGGCCTCGGCTACGGGGCGGACGACCTGACGGCCTGGGCGACCCCGTTCGCCGACGACTGGTCCTCGCCCTGGCAGGGGCTCCTGCGCACCACCCTGACCGTCCTGACCTTCGGCTTCGGGCTCTTCCTCGCGGTCGTCACCTTCACCGCCGTGACCCTGCTGGTCGGCCAGCCCTTCTACGAGTCACTGTCCGAGGAGGTCGACCGCAGTGAGGGCGGCGAGGTCCCGGAGTCGGGCCTGCCGCTCTGGCGCGAGCTGTGGATCTCCGCACGCGACAGCCTCAAGGTCGTGCTGCGGGTCGCGTTGTACGGCGTGCTGCTCTTCGCCTGCGGCTTCATCCCCGTCGTCGGACAGACCGTCGTGCCGGTGATCGGCTTCTGCGTCTCCGGCTTCTTCCTCGCCGAGGAACTGACCGCCGTCGCCCTCCAGCGCCGCAGCGTCGAGCTGAAGGAGCGGCTGCGGCTGCTGCGCGGCCGCCGCATGCTGACCCTGGGCTTCGGCGTCCCGCTGACCCTGTCGTTCCTGGTGCCGTTCGTGGCCGTGTTCCTGATGCCGGGCGCGGTCGCGGGCGCGACGCTGATGGTCCGGGACCTGCGCGGGGAGAACGCGGACGACGCCGAGCCGGCCGCGGCCCCGGCCCCGGCGGCGCCCGCTCCGGTCCCGACGCCGGGCAACCCGTACCGGAAGGGCTAGGGCGTCCCCTTCGGATCTCGCCGGGCTCTGATCCGGCCTGATCCGAACGGAAGACCCCGGACGGTGAACCCTCCGGGGCTCAGCCGACCTCGGCGAGCGCGTACCCCGCCTCTTCGCTCCCCGCGTCGGCGACGCGCTCGCCGTCCGGGCCCCACGCTCCGGCGGCGCCGCAGGCCACACCGTCCTCGTTGGCCCCCAGTGCGTTGCCGAGCACCACGTACAGGCCGAAGTCCCGGGCCCGTACCGGATAGACCTTCTCGAACGAGTCGTTGTCGGCGGCCAGCACCGAGCTCGCCAGATAGACCGTGCAGCCGTCGGCGGCGGCCCGCCGCGCGAGCTCCGGGAACCGGTTGTCGTAGCAGGTGGCCGTCGCGAACCGCACCCCGTCGAGGGTGAAGCGGCCGTCCGTCCCGCCCGGCGCGAAGATCTCCTGCTCGACGCCGTACAGATGCCGCTTGTCGTAGCGGGTGAGCAGCGAGCCGTCCGCTCCGATCACCAGCGAGGTCACCCCGATCCCGCCGTCGGCGGTGCGCACCGGCCCGTTGACGACCGCCGCCGCACCGGCCGCGCGGCAGGCCTCCCGGACCGCTTCGAGGCGCTCGTCGTCCTCGGAGAGCACCAGCGCCGGAGTGTCCCGGACGAGGCTGGGTTCGTAGCCGGTCAGGCAGAGCTCGGCGAAGACGACCAGCCGTGCGCCGTCGGCGCCCGCCGCCCTGATCAGCCCGGCGACGGTGCGGACGTTGGCGTCGATGTCCCCGGCGACCGGGGCGAACTGCGCTGCTGCGACGATCATGACCGTCATCATCTCGCGCGCCCTGCCGACGGGGAACCCCGGGACGGCTACCGAGCGGCGGCCACGGCGATGATCGCCCGGACCTGGGCGATGATGTCCAGCCGGTTGCGTACGAACTCCGGGTCGGTGACCGCGCCCGTCGCCGGGTCCGTGTTGCCCGCGCCGAACTGCAGGACCGGGGTGTGGACATGGCCGCCGGGAAGCTCCCGCAGTCCGAGCCGGTCGCGCAGCAGGGTCGCGCGGTAGGCGATCTCGTTGGAGAGGTAGTCCCCGCCGCCGCCGGAGCGCGCCGTGGAGCCCGGTGTCGGACCTCCCGGGCGGGATACGGGAGTGCTCGACCCGGCCGGGATCTCGGTCACCGCCGTGTTGTCGTACACCGGGAAGCGCCCGGTGCTCGCGGCGACGATCGAGGCGTACGGGAGGGTGGTCGCCGTCCACTGGGGCTGGGTGGCAGCGTCGGCGACCGGGACGGTCTCCGTGCGCGAAAGGTTCTCGTTGTCGGGGAATCCGCCCCGCCAGGCACCGTTGAACCGCTCGATGTCGAAGCGGCCGATCCGGCCCTGGCTGACCGTGGTGAAGAGGTCGGCCTTCGGCAGCTGGTCCCGGAGCGTCCGCTCGACGGTCCCCTCGGCGAAGTCCTGCCAGCGGACCGGGAAGACGGCCGTCTCGATCCGGGCGAGGCTCCCGTCGGACGTGCGGATCCAGGTGCCGTCCAGGGCGAGCGCGGTGGCCCCGGACGGGTTGCTGATCCGCACGTCCCGGTCGAGCGTGAACGGGTCGAACCCGGTCATCAGGATCCGCTTCACGCCCTTGCCGGCCGGGAAGCGGACGGCGTCCTGGCCGCGCGAGGAGCGTTCGAGCCGGTCGAGCAGCCGGGCCCGTCCCTCGTCGGTGAGCGCGAACTCCGGCTGCCAGGAGCGCAGTTCACGAGTCAGACCCAGCCGTGCCCAGTACAGCGGTCGATCGTCGTCCCGGCTCAGATCGCCCCGGACGCGACGGCCCTGTGCCCGGTCGACCGCGTCCCGCCAGAGCCGTTCCCCGTGCCGTGCGACCGTCCCCTCGGCCTCCCGGTACGAGCCGGCGCCGGCGAGCGCGCGGGCGAACTCCGGTGCCACGGAGTCGAATCCGGCGCGCCGCAGGATCTCCTGGGGCGCGGCGCGGTCGAGCCGGGCCTCCTCGACGGTGCACGAGCAGGCCGCGTCGGCGTCGGCGGACGCGGGAGGTGTCGCCGCGACCAGCGTGGCGGTGATCAGGGCGAGGCCGAGCGAGGCATGGCGTATCCGGGACAGCACAGGCGAGCCCTCCGTCGGGTCGGGAACCGGCCCGCGCAGTATCCCGACTCACCCGCAACTCCCGCTACAGGGCCCTCACTTGTCGCCGCCGTACAGAAGGCGCAGAAAGTCCCGGAACGCCTCCGGCATGTCGACCGTCGCCGGGTCGAGCAACCACTGGTACTGCAGTCCGTCCATCACGGCCGTCAGGATCGGCGCCGCCCGCTCCGGGGTCAGCCCGCTCGGCAGGCGCTCGCCGAACTCCATGCGCAGGACGTTCGCCATCTCGTCGCGGACCTGGGTGTAGCGCTCGGTGAAGAACGCGCGCGCCGGATGCTCCTCGGTCACGCTCTCGCCGAGCAGGGCCGAGAAGGTCTGCACGATCCCCGGCCGCATGGCGTTGTACTCGACGAGCGAGTCGAGCAGATCGAGCCGCCAGCCCTCGCGCGACCCGGCCCCGCTCGTGTCCCACTTGTCGCGCTCCGCGAGGACCGCGACGAGCAGGGCCTCCTTCGTGGGGAAGTAGTGCAGGAGCCCCTGCTGCGTCAGGCCGACGCGCTCGGCGACGGCGCCGAGTGACGCGCCCCGGTAGCCACGCTCGGCGATCACTTCGAGGGCCGCGCCCACGATGTCCGCCCGCCGCTCCTCGCTCCTGGCCCGCACCATCGCCGTGGCCCCCTCTCCCTGTCGCAACCTGCCGGAAGTCCTTTCCCCCAGGACCGTACGGCATCTCAAGATTACGAAACGGTAACGTAACCTACCGATCTACAGGTAACCGGTCCACCATGGGCGCCACAACGACTTCAACGAGGAGGCACGGCCATGGCGGAGATCAGCGCGGAGACCGTTCGGGAACAGGCCGTCGAGGCGGCGCTCGGCAAGCTCGACCTGGACACCAAGGCGCGGCTGCTCGCCGGCCAGGACATGTGGTCGCTCCCGGCCCTGCCCGAGATCGGGCTGGCCTCCCTGGTCATGTCCGACGGCCCGATCGGCGTCCGGGGCGTCCGCTGGACCGCCGACGACCCCTCCATCGCCCTGCCGTCCCCGACCGCGCTCGCCGCCGCCTGGGACCCCTCCCTCGCCCGCCGCGCCGGCCGGCTCCTCGCCCAGGAGGCCCGCCGCAAGGGCGTCCACGTCCTGCTCGCCCCGACCGTCAACCTGCACCGCACTCCGCTGGGCGGCCGCCACTTCGAGTGCTACTCCGAGGACCCGTACCTCACCGGCGAGATCGGCACCGGCTACGTCCAGGGAGTCCAGGACGGCGGCGTCGGCACCACCGTCAAGCACTTCGTGGGCAACGACGCCGAGACCGACCGCTTCACCGTCGACAACACGGTCGCCCCGCGCCCGCTGCGCGAGCTCTACCTCGCACCCTTCGAGGCCATCGTCAAGAACGCTCACCCCTGGGGCATCATGACCGCCTACAACCAGGTCAACGGCGTGACCATGACCGAGCACCGCCATCTCGTCAACGAGGTCCTGCGCGGCGAGTGGGGCTTCGACGGCTGCAACGTCTCCGACTGGATGGCCGCCCGCTCCACCAAGGGCGACATCGAGGGCGGCCTCGACGTCGCCATGCCCGGCCCGCAGACCGTCTACGGCGAGGCGCTCGCCGCCGCCGTCCGGGCCGGCGAGGTCGAGGAGTCCACGGTCGACGCCGCCGTACGGAACGTCCTGCGGCTCGCCGCCCGCGTCGGCGCCCTCGAAGGCGCCCCGCCGGTCGTCACCGAACAGCCCGGGACGATCGACGGCGAGGCACTCGCCCGCGAGATCGCCCACCGGGGCTTCGTCCTCGTACGCAACGAGAACGACGCGCTGCCGCTGGCCGCGGGCGGCACCGTCGCCCTCTCCGGAGCCGGCGCCCGCGACGCCCGCGTCCTCGGCGGCGGCTCCGCCCAGGTCTTCCCCGACCACACGGTCTCCCCGCTCGACGGCCTCACCGCCGCCCTCGCCGAGGGCGCCCTCACCTTCACCGTCGGCGCCGACCCCAGCGACGAACTCACCCCCGCCGGCTCGGTCTCGTCCGGCTTCACCCTCCGGGCCGTCTGCCGCGACGCCGACGGCACCGTCCTCGGCGAGGGCAGCCTGCCCAACGGCCAGGTCCAGTGGATCGGCGACGACCTCCCGGCCGGCGTCACCCACGAGGCCCTCGCCTCCATCGAGGTCACCGGTACGTTCACCCCGCGGGAGTCCGGCGAGCACTCCTTCGGCACCCGCGGCCTCGGCGCCTTCACCCTCGCCGTCGCCGGCGAGACCGTCTTCGACGGCGTCCAGGCGATGGGCCCGGAGACCGACCCCTTCGAGGCGTTCTTCGGCGCCCCCGTCGAGCGCGCCAGGGTCACCCTCACCGCGGGCGAGACCGTCGAGGTGTCGCTCCTCCACCCCTTGGACAAGGAGTTCGCGGCCCCGCTGCCGGCCGTCATGTTCTCCTTCGTCCACCTCGGTCCGCGCCGTGACCCCGACGAACTGATCGCCGAAGCCGTCGAGGCCGCCCGAGCCGCCGACACCGCCGTCGTGGTCGTCGCCACCACCGAGCGCGTCGAGTCCGAGGGCTTCGACCGCAAGGACCTCGCCCTCCCCGGCCGCCAGGACGACCTCGTCCGTGCCGTGGCCGCCGCCAACCCCAACACCGTCGTCGTCGTCAACGCCGGCTCCCCGGTCGAGATGCCCTGGCGCGACGACGTCGCCGCGATCCTGCTCAGCTGGTTCCCCGGCCAGGAGGGCGGCGCCGCGCTCGCGGACGTCCTCACCGGCGCCGCCGAGCCCGGCGGCCGGCTCCCCACCACCTGGCCCGTCGCCCTCGCCGACGTCCCCGTGACCGAGGTCACCCCGACCGACGGGAAACTCGCCTACACCGAGGGCGTGTTCATCGGCTACCGCGCCTGGGACAAGGCGGGCGTCACCCCCGCGTACGCCTTCGGCCACGGTCTCGGCTACACCACGTGGACCTACGACTCCCTGGAGGTCACCCCGGAGACGGCGAGGGTCCGGATCACCAACACCGGCACCCGCACCGGCCGCGAGGTCGTCCAGATCTACCTGGCCCCGACGGCGACCGCGTCGATCGGCGCGCAGGACGCGACGGTGGAGCGCCCCGCGCGGTGGCTGGCCGGCTTCGGCTCCGTCGAAGCGGGCGCGGGCGAGTCCGTCGAGGTCGAGATCCCGCTGCCGCGCCGCGCCTTCGAGATCTGGGACGAGGAGACCGACGGCTGGGCCTTCGTCCCCGGTACGTACGAGGTCAGGGCCGCGCACTCGCTCGCCGAGGCGCACCTGACGGCCACGCTGGAGGTCTGACCTCCCATGATCGGCCCCGGGGCGGAACCTGACAGCCGTCCCGGGGCTTCACTCCGTCGGTCAGCGCGTCCCGAACCGGAAGACGGTGGTCGAGTCGTACGCCTCACCCGGGCGCAGGACCGTCGACGGGAACTCCGGCCGGTTCGGCGAGTCGGGGAAGGCCTGCGCCTCCAGGGCGACGCCGCCCAGCTCCGGGCCGGCGTAGACCTGAAGCCCGGGCTCGGTGGTCTCCACCGTCACCGTACGGCCGCTCCCCGGCGCGTACAGCTCGGCGACCGCCGAACCCTCGCCGTCCAGGACGAAGTTGTGGTCCAGCGGGATCGTGAGCGGCCTGCCGGCGCGGAAGTCCAGCTCCGTGCCCGCCACCTCGGCGAACGCCCCTGTAGGGATGCCCGTCCCGTCGGTCGGCGTGAAGCGCGAGGCCGCCACCCGCAGCTCCTGGGGCCCGTCGCCCAGCCGCCAGTACGAGTGGTTCGTCAGCGCCACCACCGTCGGGGCGTCCGTCTCCGCCCGGTAGCCGATCCGCAGCGCCCCGTCGGCGTCGAGCGTGTACGTCACCGAGACCTCCAGGCGGCCGGGGAAGCCCTCCTCGCCGTCCGGGCTCACCCGGGACAGCCGTACCCCGGACTCGACCTCCTCCGCGTCCCACACCCGCTTGTCGAAGCCGCGCTCCCCGCCGTGCAGACAGTTCGGCCCGCCGTTGCGGGGCAGTCGGTGGACCGTGCCGTCCAGGGTGAAGGCCCCGCCCGCGATCCGATTGGCGTAACGCCCCACCAGAGCGCCGAAGTACGGCTCCGGACGCTTCAGATACCCCTCCAGATCGGGGAAACCGAGGGCCACGTCGTCCGGGACACCGTCCCGGTCCGGCGTCTCGACCGACTGCACGATGCCGCCGTACGTCAGCACCCGTACCCGCACGGCGCCCCGCTGGAGCGTCCAGCGCGTGACGCCCGTACCGTCGACCGAACCGAAGGGCTCACTCGTGATCCTCATGATCCGGAACCCTACGCGGGCGGCTCCGGAGCCGTCACCTGCCGATGCGCGATCTCCGCGAGGCGCGCCTGGCCGTCCTTGCTCGGGTGGAACCAGTCCCACGGGCTGAGCTGCTCGCCGTCGAAGCGGAAGCCGAACACCGCGCCGCCGTCGTACCGGCAGCGCAGGTCCTTCGCGCAGACCTCCTTCAGGACCGCGTTGTACGCCACCACCCGGTCCCGCACCCGCGTCCGGCGCTGCTCGGCCGGCTCGCTCAGATCCTCCGCGTCGGCCAGCATCGAGGCGCAGATCCCCAGCTTCCAGACCTGGCGGCCCATCGGGCTGTCCTTGCCCTGCGCCCACAGACGCTTCAGGTCCGGCACGCTCGACACGTACACCTGCGCCTTCGGCGCCGTCTTCCGCAGCTCGGCGAGGGAGGCCTCGAAGTCCGCCCGGAACTCCTCGACCGGGGTCATCAGTTCGGCCCGGTCCCGGCAGGCGTCGTTCGCGCCCATCATCACCGTCACCAGCTCGGGCTTCTCGGCGGCCGCCCGTGCCATCTGGGCCGGGAGCTCCGCCATCCGCGCCCCGGTCCGCGCCAGGTTCCAACTGCGCGCGGCCGTGCCCTTCGCCCCGAGGAGCCGCAGGGCGAGGCTGTTGACGGTGGAGTCCGTGCCGGTCGCCCAGGAGACCTCGGGGCAGTCCGACAGGACCGAGCAGGCGTCGAAGGCGCGGGTGATGGAGTCGCCGACGGCCGCGACGGAGGCGGGGGAGCGGTCCCAGACGGGCGTGGGCCTGGGTGTCGGTCTGGGCTTCGGAGCGGCGGTCGCCGCGGGGCCGGCCGTCTCACATCCCGTCAGAGTGCCGGCGCCCAGCAGCAGTGCGGCCGCGGCGGAGGCGACGGTGGCACGAAAACGTTGTCTGCCGCGCATTGCTCGGCCCCTCCTCCGGTGTCCGTTCGGCGTCCTGGCGAGTGAAAGCTTGGTGTCCACCCACCCCCGGACCGACCGTACGTCACCCCAAGGGCGGTGCGGCACGGTAGCTTTTCCCCCGTCGAACCAGAGGCACCTTTGCCAATCGGCTCCGGTAAATTACATCACGTCACATGCTGTCCCTTTTGTGGAGTTTTACTCCCGATGCTGTTTACTGAGGCCGCTGGGAAAGGCGAACCTCGTCCCACACTGGAGGTCCCGGTGACGACACGTGGAGTCCTGTACGTTCACTCCGCACCGCGCGCGCTGTGCCCGCACGTCGAATGGGCGGTCGCGGGTGTCCTCGGTGCGAGAGTCCAGCTCGACTGGATCCGCCAGCCGGCGTCCCCCGGCACCTGGAGAGCCGAGTTCTCCTGGCAGGGCGAGACCGGCACCGCCTCCAAGCTCGCCTCCGCCCTGCGCGGCTGGCAGATGCTCCGCTTCGAGGTCACCGCGGAACCCTGCCCCACCGCCGAGGGCGAGCGCTACAGCGCCACGCCGGAGCTGGGCATCTTCCATGCCGTCACCGGAATGCACGGCGACATCCTGATCCCGGAGGACCGCCTGCGCGCCGCACTGGCCCGCTCGGTGCGCGGCGAGACGGAACTCGAGGCTGAGATCGCCAAGCTCCTCGGCAAGCCCTGGGACGACGAGCTGGAGCCGTTCCGCTACGCGGGCGAGGGCGCCCCCGTCCGCTGGCTCCACCAGGTGGTCTGAAGCCCAGGTCCGGAAGCGCGCGGGACGGCCACCTCGCCCCCCGACACGCCGCACTCCGCCCGGCGGACACGACGAAGGCCCACCCCGGTCGTGGGGTGGGCCTTCGTCGTGTGTGGGTCAGACCGTGCGGAACGCCAGGACCACGTTGTGGCCGCCGAAGCCGAACGAGTTGTTGATCGCGGCGATCGTGCCCTGCGGGAGGTCGCGGGGCTCGTCGCGGACGATGTCCGCGTCGACGGCCGGGTCCAGGTCGTCGACGTTGATCGTCGGCGGGGCCAGACGGTGGTGGAGCGCCAGGACCGTCGCGACGGTCTCGATGCCGCCCGCGCCGCCCAGGAGGTGACCCGTCATCGACTTCGTCGCCGAGATCGCGACGTGGTCCAGGTCGTCGCCCAGCACCTTGCGCAGCGCCTTGATCTCCGCCACGTCACCCTGCGGCGTCGACGTCGCGTGCGCGTTGAGGTGGACGACCTCGGAGGGCTTCAGGTCCGTCGCGTCCAGCAGGTTCTGCATCGCCGCGGCGATACCCCGGCCGGTCGGCTCGGGCTGCGCGATGTGGTGGCTGTCGGCCGAGAGGCCCTGGCCCAGCACCTCGCAGTAGACGCGGGCGCCACGGGCCTTCGCGTGCTCCTCGGACTCGAGGATCACCACGCCCGCGCCCTCGCCGAGCACGAAGCCGTCACGGCCCGTGTCGTACGGACGCGAGGCCTTCGTCGGCTCGTCGTTGTTCTTGGACATCGCCATCATGTTGGCGAACGCGGCGATCGGCAGCGGGTGGATCGCCGCCTCCGTGCCGCCGGCCACGACCACGTCGGCCCGGCCGGTACGGATCATCTCGACGGCGTAGCCGATCGCCTCGGCACCCGACGCGCACGCGGAGACCGGGGTGTGGACGCCCGCCCGGGCGTTCACCTCCAGACCGACGTTGGCGGAGGGGCTGTTCGGCATGAGCATGGGCACGGTGTGCGGGGAGACACGGCGAACGCCCTTGTCCTTCAGCACGTCGTACTGGTCGAGCAGAGTCGTGACACCGCCGATGCCGGAGGCGATGACGGAACCGAGCCGCTCGGGCGCGATCGTCTCGTCCTCGCCGGCCGGGGCGGTGTAGCCCGCGTCGGCCCACGCCTCGCGGGCCGCGATCAGCGCGAACTGCGCCGAGCGGTCCAGCTTGCGGGCGAGCGGGCGGGGCAGAACGTCGCCCGGGTCGACGGCGGCGAGCGCCGCGATCTGGACGGGCAGTTCGGCGAATCGTTCGCCCTCGAGGGGCTTGACGCCGGAGCGTCCCGCGATCAGACCTTCCCAGGTCGATGCGGAGTCGCCACCCAGCGGTGTGGTTGCGCCGATACCGGTGACGACCACGGTGCGATTGGTCGAGCTCACAGGAATTCTTTCTCCACGTGTGTGATGGTCGAAAAACGGCGCCACCGCCGGGTGGCTGACCGAGTCAGCAGGGGCCGAATCAGCCCTGGTGCTTCAGGATGTAGGCGGTCGCGTCGCCGACCGTCTTGAGGTTCTTGACGTCCTCGTCCGGGATCTTGACGTCGAAGCGCTCTTCGGCGGCGACAACGACCTCGACCATGGACAGCGAGTCGACGTCGAGGTCGTCCGTGAAGGACTTCTCGAGCGCGACGTCCTCGGTCGGGATGCCGGCGATCTCGTTCACGATCTCGGCGAGACCTTCGACGATCTCTTCCTGGGTGGCGGCCATGGTGGCGCTCCTTCTGTGATTGCTTAGGTAAGGGGCTTCCGGAGGACCCGGAGTGCCTAGGGGAGGGTAACGACCGTCGCGGCGTAGACGAGACCCGCCCCGAAGCCGATGACGAGCGCGGTGTCGCCGCTCTTCGCCTTCCCGGTCGCCAGGAGCCGCTCCATCGCGAGCGGAATCGAGGCGGCCGAGGTGTTGCCGGTGGTCTCGACGTCACGGGCGACCGTCACGTGCTCCGGCAGCTTCAGAGTCTTCACCATCGAGTCGATGATCCGCATGTTCGCCTGGTGCGGGATGAAGACGTCCAGGTCGTCCGCCGTGATTCCGGCGGCGTCCAGCGCCTGCTGGGCGACCTTCGCCATCTCGAAGACGGCCCAGCGGAAGACCGCCTGACCCTCCTGCGTGATGGCGGGGAACTTGATCTCGCCCTGCTGGTTGAGGGGGAGCTTCGAGACGTCGCCCACCTGGAACTCGTTCCACGGGACGGTCTGCTTGATCGTCTCGGACTTGTCGCCCTCCGAACCCCACACCGTGGGGCCGATGTGCGGCTCGTCGGAGGGGCCGACCACGACCGCGCCGGCGCCGTCGCCGAACAGGAAGGCCGTGGCACGGTCCTCCAGGTCGGTCAGGTCGCTCAGCCGCTCGACGCCGATTACGAGGACGTACTCGGCGGAACCCTCGACGATCATGCCCTTGGCGAGGGTCAGGCCGTAGCCGAAGCCCGCGCAGCCGGCGGAGATGTCGAACGCGGCCGGCTTGCCCGCGCCGATCTTGTCGGCGATCTCGGTGGCGACGGCCGGGGTCTGCTTGAAGTGCGAGACAGTGGAGACGACGACGGCGCCGATCTGCTCCGGGGCGATCCCCGCGTCGGCGATGGCCTTCCCGGAGGCCTCGACGGACATCGCGGTCACGGTCTCCTCGGGGGAGGCCCAGTGACGGGTGGCGATGCCGGAGCGCGAGCGGATCCACTCGTCGGACGAGTCGATCGTCTCGAGGATCACCTCGTTCGGCACGACCCGGGTGGGGCGGTAGCCGCCGACACCCAAGATCCGTGCGTACGGGGCGCCCTTGCTGGGCTTGATCTTCGACATGCTCTACGGCTCCTTATCAGGCTGCAGCGTGCTCGGCGACGAGCGTGCGGGCCGCGTCGAGGTCGTCGGGGGTCTTCAGGGCGACGGTGGGGACGCCCGGCAGGGCGCGCTTGGCGAGACCGGTCAGGGTGCCGCCGGGGCACACCTCGATCAGCGCGGTGGCGCCCAGTTCCTTGAAGGTCTCCATGCACAGGTCCCAGCGGACCGGGTTGGCGACCTGGCCGACCAGGCGCGCGATGACCTCCGCGCCCTCCGTGACGACCCGGCCGTCCTTGTTGGAGACGTAGCGCACCGTCGGGGCGGCCACGGTCAGCTCCTTCGCGGCGGCCTCCAGCTTCGCCACCGCGGGTGCCATGTGGTGCGTGTGGAACGCGCCGGCGACCTTCAGCGGGACGACCCGGCGGACACCCTCGGGCTTGTCCGCCTCCAGGGCGGCCAGCTGCTCCAGGGTGCCGGCGGCCACGATCTGGCCGGCGCCGTTGACGTTGGCCGGGGTCAGGCCGAGCTTCTCGAGGTGCGGAACCGTCACTTCGGGGTCGCCGCCGAGCAGCGCCGACATGCCGGTCTCGGTGATCGCGGCGGCCTCGGCCATCGCCAGACCACGCGTCCGTACGAGACTCAGGGCGGCGGTGTCGTCGAGGACGCCGGCGAACGCGGCCGCGGTGATCTCGCCGACGCTGTGACCGGCGACGGCGCCGGGGGAGACGCCCGCCCGTCGCCCACCACCACCCTCGTCGGATGCCCTCTGGGCAGCCCCTTCGGTCAGCGCGGCGGCGGACAGCAGTCCGGCGGCCACGAGCAGCGGCTGGGCGACAGCGGTGTCACGGATCTCGTCCGCGTCCGCCTTCGTGCCGTAGTGGGCGAGGTCGAGCCCGATGGCCTCGGACCAGGCCGCGAGGCGGTCTGCGGCACCGGGGAGTTCGAGCCAGGGAGTCAGGAAGCCGGGCGTCTGGGCGCCTTGGCCGGGAGCGACGAGTACGAGCACCCTCACACTCTCTCTTGGGGACGGCTCCGAGCGCCCGTGGGGACTAGGACGAAGAACCGTCAGGGGAATTGTTGGTGTTCGACAAAAGTCTAGGACTGCGAATCTCCGTCGGCCAAGCGCCCCAGGATCAGGGCGATCCGCAGCGTGAACGCGGAGCGGACATCGGAGGGTGACCATCCGGTGACGTCTGTCACACGTCGAAGCCGGTAGCGCACGGTGTTGGGATGGACGAAGAGCATCCGTGCGGCGCCCTCCAGGCTGCTCGCCTGCTCCAGATAGACACTCAGTGTTTCCAGGAGCGCCGAGCCCGCTTCCTCCAGCGGTCTGTAGATCTCCTCCACCAGTTGCTCGCGGGCCGAGGGGTCGGAGGCGATGGCGCGCTCCGGAAGAAGATCGTCCGCCAGAACCGGGCGGGGGGCGTCCTGCCACGCCGAACATGCCTTGAGCCCGGCCGCGGCGGCCTGCGCGGAGCGGGTCGCGGCGAGCAGGTCGGGGACGACGGGGCCGGCGACGACCGGCCCGGCGGCGTACGGGCCGATCAGGGCCTTCGCCACGGCCAGCGGGTTGTCGTTGCCGCCGGCGATGACGACGAGCCGGTCGCCGAGGACGCCGGTGAGGACCTGCAGCTTGGCGTGGCGGGCGGCGCGGCGGATCGCCTCGACGGTCAGCTCGCTGTCGCCGTCGGGGGCGGTGCCGAGGACGACGCAGACGTGCTCGGGGGAGTTCCAGCCGAGGGCGGCGGCCCGGGAGACGGCGCCCTCGTCGGCCTCACCGGAGAGGACCGCGTTGACGACCAGGGACTCCAGGCGGGCGTCCCAGGCGCCGCGGGCCTCGGCGGCCTGGGCGTAGACCTGGGCGGTCGCGAAGGCGATCTCGCGGGCGTAGACGAGCAGCGCCTCGCGGAGGATCGACTCGTCGCCGGGGGCGGCGACCTCCTCGATCGCGGTCTCCATGACCTCGATGGTGGTGCGGACCATCTCGACGGTCTGGCGCAGGGTGATCGCGCGGGTCAGCTCGCGGGGCGCCGTGCCGAAGACGTCGGTGGAGATGGCCTGCGGGGTCTCCGGGTGCCGGAACCACTCGGTGAACGCGGCGATACCGGCCTGGGCGACCAGACCGATCCACGACCGGTTCTCGGGCGGCATCGCCCGGTACCACGGCAGCGTCTCGTCCATGCGCGCGATGGCGTTGGCGGCGAGCCGCCCGGAGGACTGCTCGAGGCGCTTCAGGGTCGCGGAGTGAGGATGGGAGGCGTTCGTCGGTTCAGACACGGACTAAGGGTGCCTCATCGGGCCACGGGCATGCGGCTCCGGGTGCGACGATGCGTCCCACCGGGTCTCGCCGGTCCCGTGTCGGCACACCCCGACCACCGGCCCGTACGGGTGGCGCAGCGTGCACGGGGGCGGGGACCTGTGCCGTGGGCCCTCCTCGCCATCGCGCCTCCGCGGAACGAAGGCCCGCAACCGGCGGGGCCGGGGATACCGTGACCCCGTGATTCGTATTCAGCGCGCCGCCGACCGCTACCCCGGCGGCGACCTCGCGGCCGGGATCGAGACCCGCCACGCCCTCTCCTTCGGCGCGCACTACGACCCCGACAACCTCCGCTTCGGCGCGATCCTCGCCTGCAACGAGGAGCGGCTCGCTCCCGGCGCCGGGTTCGACGAGCACCCGCACAGTCACACCGAGATCGTCACCTGGGTCGTGGAGGGCGAACTGACCCACCGTGACTCGACCGGTCACACCACCGTCGTGCGCCCCGGGGACGTCCAGCGGCTCGGCTCGGCGGCGGGCGTGCGGCACGAGGAGCGCAACGACGGCGACGTGCCGCTCGTCTTCGTCCAGATGTGGCTCGCACCGCTGGAGCCGGGCGGTGACCCCTCATACGAGATCGTGCGGGGCATCGCCGACTCCACCCCGTACGCGCTCCCCGAGGCGGCCTCGATGCTCCATGTCCGCCGCCTGGAGTCCGGCGAACGGACCGCCGTCCCGGACGCGGACTTCGTCTACGCCCACGTGGCGCGCGGCACGGTCCGCCTGGCCGGCGAGGAACTGGCGCCCGGCGATGCCGCCCGCATCACCGCCGCCCGCGACCTCGCGATCATGGCCACGTCGAACGCGGAACTCCTCCTCTGGGAGATGCGCGGCCCCTGAGCCGACCCGCACCGGACACGACGGCGCCCTCGGGCGGCGCCGGGGCATGGGTACGCGGCGGGCCGCCGGGCCCGCACACCGCGTACCGGCGCCGGGGCGGGGGCACGCGGCGGGCGGCCGGGCCCGCACACCGCGTATCCCCGCCCCCTGCCCCGCCGCGTCAGCGGCCCACCGCGCTCTTCGCGCGCCAGCCCTCCCAGCTCACGTTCCACGCCCCGTAGCCGTTCCCCTCCGCCACCGTTCCCTTCGTGTCCGCGCCGCGGATCTCGAAGGGGTCGCCCGGGCGGACCTGGGCGTAGAACCAGGCCGCGTCGGCGTCGCTCATGCCGATGCAGCCGGAGCTGCGGTTCGCACGGCCGAAGTACTGCGCGTTCCACGGCGCCGCGTGGGCGTACATGCCCGACCAGGTCAGCCGCATCGAGTGGTCGACCATCTTGTCGTAGGCGTCGCCGAGCCCGACCGTCTCCGAGTTCATGTTGATCGTGCCCTCCTTCGCCATCAGCACCGCCGTCCCCCGCCACGAGCGCTTGTCGCCGCCGGGCGTCCCGCCCGACACGGGAATCGTGCGCACCGCTCGCCCGTCCCTCTCCAGCACCAACTGCTTCCGGTCGAGGTCGACTTTCACCACCTGCGCCCCACCTCCGACCGTGAAGCCCGTGCGGTAGTCCCGTACGAACCACCCGCCGCCCGAGTCCGTCCCGTTGAGCGTCGCGTCCAGCGTGATCTTCGTACCCGGCTTCCAGTACTCCCGCGGCCGCCAGTCCACCCGGTCCTTGCCCGACCAGTCCTTCAGCCAGCCCCAGGATCCGACCGTCCCGTTCGACGTCGTCACCTTGAGCTGCTTCTCCACGTCCGCCTTGTTGGTCACCGGCCGGTCGAAGACGATCGAGAGCGGCTGGCCGATCCCGACCGTGCTGTTCTTCCCGGGCGCCAGCGTCAGCTTGTTGACCAGTGCGGCCTTCGGCGTCGAGAACGTCGACCGGGTCGTCGTCTCCTTGCCCCCGGCCGTACGGGCCGTCGCCTCCACGCGGTACGACGTGCCCGGCGCCGCCTTGCGGTCCGAGACCCACGACACCCCGCCCGCCGCGGTACGGCCCGCCAGCACACCGCCGTCCGTGTCCACGACCTTCACCGTCGTCAGGGTGCCGCCGGTGGCCGTCACGGTCACCGTCCGCCCGGCCGCCGGGGTCGCCACGGTCACCTTCGCCGGCACGTCCCGGGCATCCGGGGCCTTCGTACCGTCCGCCGCGCGAGGCGCGCCCACCGCCCCCGCCGAACAGGCGGTGAGCGAGCCGCAGAGGGCAAGGGCCGCCAGAGCCGGGCGTATTCGGGTGCGGGCACGGGTGCGTACGGACATCACGGAAGCCTCCGGAAAAGATGTGGGATGCCCGGACTGTAGGCCGCCGAAAGCACGCCGAACCCTTTGTGACAAGGGCTGGAGAAGAACGGTCATCGTCCGGTCACACCCGACGCGCGGCACGGTCAAGGATCGCTGTGAGGCTCCTGTGCGCCCCACGACCGAGGGGCGGAACAAGGAGGCTCACGTTGTGTCAGCCCTGCTCGTGACGGCCGCACCCCCGCGGACCACCCGGCTGGAGCCCGTCACCCCTCACACGTACCGCACCTTCCTCGCGACGGCGGGCGCGGGGCACGGCCCCAGCTTCCTCCAACTGCCGTCCTGGGCGGACGTCAAGGACGGCTGGCGTCCGCAGTTCCTCGGCTGGGGGCCGGGTGACGGCACGCTCACCGGTGTCGCCCTGGTCCTGCTGCGCCCGTTCCCCGGCACCCGCAAGTACTTCGCCTACCTCCCCGAAGGGCCCGTCGCCGACTGGTCCGACCCCGACATGGACGGCTGGCTCACCCCGCTGCTCCAGCACCTCCGGGCCGCCGGCGCCTTCGCCGTACGCATCGGGCCCGCGCCCGCGTTCCGCCGCTGGAACGCCCGCACCCTCAAGACGCACACCGGACCCGGCCGTCGCCTCGCCGACGTCCTCGCCGACGAGGTCGACCCCCTCGGCACCGCCGTCGCCGAACGGCTCCGCTCCCGCGGCTGGCGCCGCTGCGGCGGCGACTCCACCAGCGACTCCGACGGCGCCGACGCCCAGCCCCGGCACGTCTACCGGGTGCCGCTCGCCGGCCGCACCACGGACGACCTCTGGAACGGCCTCAACCAGGAGTGGCGGCGCAACGTCCGCAAGGCCCGCAGGTCCGGCGTCGAGATCGTCGTCGGCTCGGCCGCCGACCTGCCCGAGTTCTACCGGCTCCTGGGGATCACCGAACAGCGCGACGGCTTCCGGCTCGGCCGCTCACTCGCCTACTACGAGCGGCAGTACGCGGTCCTCAACGCCGAGGAGCCCGGCCGGATGAGGCTCTACCTCGCCCGCCACGAGGGCGAGACCCTCGCGGCCCACACGATGATCACGGTGGGGCGGCGGGTCTGGTACCAGACCGGCGCCTCCGCCGACCACCGCCGCGAGGTGCGCCCCTCCAACGCCCTGCAGTGGCGCATGATGCGCGACGCCCACGCCGCCGGGGCCGAGGTCTACGACATGCGCGGGATACCCTCCACCCTTGACCCGGACGACCGCGCCCATGGTCTGCTGCGCTGGAAGCTCGGCACGGGCGGACAGGCCGTCGAGACGCTGGGGGAGTGGGAGACACCGTTGGGCGGCACGACGAACCACGCGCTGTACCGGGCGTTCCAGGCGTACATGGCCCGCCGATGACGGCGACGCTCACGGAGTCGAAGCCGCGCACACCCTCGATGCTGCGCAGCGGCGCGCTGATGGCCGCCGGGTCGCTGGTCTCGCGCGCCACCGGCTTCTTCCGCTCGGCGATCGTCGCCGCGGCCCTCGGCATCGGTGGGATCGCCGACGGGTACGCGGTCGGCAACTCGATCCCCACCATCGTCTACATGCTGCTCCTGGGCGGCGCACTCAACGCCGTCTTCGTCCCCGAACTGGTCAAGGCGGCCAAGGAGCACAAGGACGGGGGCGTCGCCTACACCGACCGTCTCCTGACGGTCTGCGTCCTCGCGCTGCTCGTGCTGACGGCGGGCGCGGTGCTCGCGGCGCCCGCCGTCGTCGACGCGTACACCGACTACACCGGCGCCCAGGAGTCGATGACGGTCGCCTTCGCCCGGTACTGCCTGCCGCAGATCTTCTTCCTGGGGCTCTTCACCCTGCTCGGCCAGGTGCTGAACGCGCGGGGCAGGTTCGGCGCGATGATGTGGACACCGGTCCTCAACAACGTCGTCGTCATCGCCGTCTTCGCGCTGTTCCTGGTGACGGCCGACGGCGGGGAGCTGAACGGCCGGGAGACGGCGCTGCTGGGCTGGGGCACGACGGCCGGCATCGCGGTCCAGGCCCTCGCGCTCGTCCCGTCCCTGCGGGCGGCCGGCTTCCGCTGGCGCCCGCGCTTCGACTGGCGGGGCAGCGGACTCACGACACCGCTGCGGTCGGCCGGGTGGCTGGTGCTGCTCGTCCTCACCAACCAGGCCGCGTACTGGGTGACGACGAAGCTGGCGACGGCCGCGGGGACGCGGGCGGAGGAGCTGGGGGCCGGCGGGGGCTTCGGCTTCGCCGCGTACAACAACGCGTATCTGCTGTGGGCCGTGCCGCACGGCATCGTCACCGTCTCCCTGATGACCGCCCTGCTGACCCGGATGAGCGGTGCCGCGGCGGACGGCGACCTGGCCGGGGTACGGAAGGACGTCTCGTACGCGCTCCGGACCAGCGCGGCGGCCGTCATACCGGCGGCGTGCGCGCTGTTCGCGCTCGCGGTGCCGCTGATGAGCGTCGTCTTCCAGCACGGCGTCACCGGCGCCGACGACGTCCGGGCGATGGCCTGGATCCTGATGGCGTTCGCGCCGGGCCTGATCGCCTTCTCCGGTCAGTACGTCTGCACCCGCGCCTTCTACTCCCTGCGCGACACCCGCACGCCGTTCCTGCTGAACCTGGTGATCACCGGCCTCAACGCGGGCCTGTCCCTGACCGCGTACGCGGTTCTCCCGCCGACGTGGGCGGTGGCGGGTGTGGCGGCGGCGTACTCCCTGGCGCTGTGGGTGGGCTGGGCGCTGACGGCGTACGTGCTGCGCCGACGGCTGGCCGGGTCCGGGACGGGCCGGGAACGGGCCGGGTCCGAGACGGGGCGCCGGGAACGGGCCGGGTCCGCGTTCGCGCGGCTGCTGGTGGCGGCCGTACCCGCGGCCGCGCTCGGACTGCTCGTCGCCCGCGCGACCGCCCCCGCGGGCGCTCCCGCGGCGGGCGCGGCCGGCGGCCTCACCATCCTCGCGGTCTTCGCCCTGCTGGCCCGCCCGCTCAAGCTCACCGAAGTGCAGGCCTTTTTGGCGGGCGCGCGCCACCGCATGCGCGCCCTCGCCCGACGCCGCTGACGCCCCTCCCCGCCCTGCCCTTTCCCCCGCGGGGGAGCCCTTCGACCCACCTTGGGATACTTCTCGAATGCCTCGCGTGCTCCTCATAGAAGACGACCCCTCCGTCCGCGAAGGGGTCGAACTCGGGCTCCGGCGCCGCGGGCACGAGGTGCGGACCGCCGCGACCGGGGAGTCCGGGCTCGCCCTGCTCGGGGAGTTCCGGCCCGATCTGCTGCTGCTCGATCTGATGCTGCCCGGCATGAACGGCGTCCAGGTCTGCCGCCAGGTCCGCGAGACCAGCCAGCTGCCGATCATCATGCTCACCGCGCGCGGTGACGACTTCGACGTCGTCGTCGGCCTGGAGGCCGGAGCCGACGACTACATCGTCAAGCCCGCCCGCACCGAGGTCATCGAAGCCCGCATCCGGGCCGTGCTCCGGCGCATCGAGGAGCCCGGCGCCGGGCGGCCCGCCGTCGAGTTCCACGGCGAGCTCGCCATCGACCGGGTCGGCCTCACCGTCGCCAAGTCCGGCGAGCGCCTCGCCCTCGCCCCCTCCGAACTCAAGCTCCTGCTCCATCTGACCGCCGCCCCCGAGCAGGTCTTCAGCCGTCAGCAACTCCTCGAACACGTCTGGGAGCACAGCTACCACGGCGACGCCCGCCTCGTGGACGCCTGTGTCCGCCGCCTGCGCAACAAGATCGAGGACACCCCCGGCGCCCCCCGCTACATACAGACCCTGCGCGGCTTCGGCTACCGCTTCGGGCCGCTGTGAGCCGCCGCCGCGCCCTGCGACGCCGCATGAGGCCCTTCGGGCTCCGCACCCGGCTCGTCCTCGCCTTCCTCCTCGTGGCCGCCGTCGGCTGCGGCACCACCGCCGCCCTCACCTACCGCGCCGCCCGCAACGCCATCCTCGAACAGGCCCAGAACACCGCCGTCTCCGCCTTCCGCGAGCAGGTGGACAGCATCACCGTCGACCTGCCGCTCAAGGCCGAGTCCCTGCGCGGCGATCTCCTCCGGATCGCCCGGCAGGGCAAACCCCGCCCCTGGCGCGTCTACGCCGAGTACGGGAACGTCAGCGTCTCCTCCAGCGACCGCCCCAGATCCACCGTCATCACGCCCGAACTCCGCGCCCGCGCCAAGGACTCCGCCCACGGGAGCTTCCAGCGGGTGGTCAAGAACGGCAGGCCCTACCTCGCCATCGCCGTCCCCACCGTCTTCAGGGCGCACACCCCCGCCACCGCCGTCCACCGCACCGGCGTCGTGCTCTACGCCGTCATGGAACTCGACGAGGAGGAGGCCAACGTCGAGGCGATGGTCCTCGCCGCCCGTGACGGAGCCCTGCCCGCCCTCGCCGTCGCCCTGATCCCGGCCCTGCTGGCCGCCCGCAGCGTGCTCCGGCCGGTACGGGAGCTGCGGCGCGCCGCCGACTCCATGGGGCGCGGCCGGCTCGACACCCGTATCCACGCCAAGGGCAGCGACGAACTCGCCGACCTCGCCCACGCCTTCAACGAATCCGCCGCCGCGCTCGAACGCTCCGTCGTCGAGCTCCGGAACGCCGAGGCCCGCGCGCGCCGCTTCGCCTCCGACGTCTCCCACGAGCTGCGGACCCCGCTCGCCGGGATGCTCGCCGTCACCGAGGTCCTCGACGAGGACGCCGACGGCCTCGACACCGACACGGCCAGGGCGGTGCGGCTGATCAGCGCCGAGACCGGCAAGCTCGCCGTACTCGTGGAGGACCTCATGGAGATCTCCCGCTTCGACGCGCGCGCCGCCGAACTCCACCTGGACGAGGTGGACGCGGCCGACAGCATCCGCAAGACCCTCCAGCACCGCCACTGGACCGACCCCGCCCTCGTCCGCGCCGAACTGCCCGTCGGCGTACGCGCCCGGCTCGACCCGCGCCGCTTCGACCTCGTCGTGGCCAACCTCGTCGGCAACGCGCTGAAGCACGGCGCACCGCCGGTGACCGTGCGGATGTGGGCCGAGCACGACTGGCTGGTGACCGAGGTCGCCGACCGGGGGCCGGGCATCGCCGAAGCGGCCCTGCCGCACGTGTTCGACCGCTTCTTCAAGGCGGACCCCGCCCGTGCCCGCTCCGCCGGAAGCGGACTCGGCCTCGCCATCACCCTGGAGAACATCCGGCTGCACGGCGGAACCGTCACGGCCGCGAACCAGCCCGACGGCGGAGCCGTCTTCACGGTCAGGATCCCGCGATGAGGCGCGCGACCCGGCTCGGCGCGCTCGTCGCGGGCGGGCTCGTGCTCACGGGCTGCGGCATACGGCAGAGCGACGTCGTGGAGGTCGGCGGACCGGCGACCGTCGCGGTCGCCCCGGGTGAAAGCGGCCGGATGCTGCTCTTCTACGTCGACGCCGACGGCAGGCTGATGCCGGTCGCCCGCGAGACGGGCGGGCCGATCGACGGCTGGGAGGACTACCGGATGCCGTTCGGCAAGCCGCCGCCCACCTACCCGCTCGGCAGCGGGATCGTCGGCTCCAGGGCACTCGCCGCGCTGCTGGAAGGCCCGAACAAGGACGAGAGGGCGGCCGGCCTCGCCACCCGGCTGCCGGGGCCGGGCGGCTGGACGGACAAGGAGATTCCGCAGATCCTGCCGAATCCCGACCCGACCGACGCGAACGGCGGGCGCACGCTGCGGATCCGGCTCCCCTTCCGCGTCGACGAACTGGACGGTGCCGCGATTCGCCAACTGGTGTGCACGGTCGCCTACAACGAGGAGACCGACGGCTTGGCGCCCGTCGTCCTGACGGGACCGGACGGCGCACTCTCCGCCGAGCGCTGCGACGACGTCCGGGTCGGCTCCGCCGTGAAGGACGCGTCCGACGGCCCGGACGGCACGGAGACCACGCCGCACGGTACGGACCGGAAGGGCAGCGGCGGCACGGGTGCCTCGGGCGCCACGCGGCCGAGGCCCTCCACGACGCCACCGCCGCCACGGCACACGGCTACGCCCTGAGCTTCCGCTCCGCGTCGCCCGGACGCCCGAGTTCCGCGCCGCTGCGCCTCGGGTCCGCTCCGAGTCGCCTACGCCCTGAGCTCCGCGAGCACCGCGTCCGTGAACGGCGGCCACGCCTCGACCGCCCACGGCCCGAAGGCCCGGTCCGTCAGCGCCACGCACGCGGCGCGCGCGTCCGGGTCGATCCACAGGAACGTGCCCGACTGCCCGAAGTGCCCGAACGTACGCGGCGAGGACGAATCACCCGTCCAGTGCGGCGACTTGGAGTCCCGGATCTCGAAGCCGAGTCCCCAGTCGTTCGGCCGCTGGTGGCCGTAGCCGGGCAGGATGCCGGTCAGACCGGGGTACGTCACCGTCATCGCGTCGAGCACCGTACGCGCGTCGAGCAGCCGGGGCGCCTGCACCTCCGCCGCGAACCGCACCAGGTCGTCGACCGTCGAGACGCCGTCCTTGGCGGGGGAGCCCTCCAGCGACGTCGAGGTCATCCCCAACGGCTCCAGGACGGCCTGGTGCAGATACTCGGCGAACGGGATGTCCGTCGCCTTGGCGACATGGTCGCCGAGCGCCTCGAACCCGGTGTTGGAGTAGATCCGGCGGGTGCCGGGCGCGGCCATGATCCGCGGCTCGTCGAAGGCCAGACCCGAGGTGTGGGCCAGCAGATGGCGGACGGTCGCACCCTCCGGCCCGGCGGGCTCGTCGAGGTCGATCGCCCCCTCCTCGTACGCGACGAGGACGGCGTAGGCCGCCAGCGGCTTGGTGACGGAGGCGAGCGGGAACCGCTGTCCGGTGGGGCCGTGGGACCCGGCCAGGGTGCCGTCCGCGCGCACGACGGCGGCTGCCGCGGTGGGGACGGGCCAGTTCTCGATCATCGCCAGGCTCTGCAGGAACATGTGACCGAGCCTACTTGCTTCGAGTGCACTCTAGGGTTCTAGCGTGGAGACCATGAGCGTGATCGAGAGCAGCGCCCGCTACACCATCAGCGAGGTGGCCGCCCTGACCGGGCTGTCGGCTCACACCCTGCGTTGGTACGAGCGGATCGGGCTGATGCCGCACGTCGACCGTTCGCACACCGGCCAGCGCCGCTTCTCCCAGCGCGACCTGGACTGGCTGGCGTTCGTCGGCAAGCTCCGGCTGACCGGGATGCCGGTCGCGGGGATGGTGCGGTACGCGGAACTGGTGCGGGAGGGCGATCACACCCGGGACGAACGGCGCGAGCTCCTGGAGAGCACCCGCCGGGACGTCCTCGCCCGGATCACCGAGCTCCAGGACGCGCTCGCCGTGCTCGACATCAAGATCGGGCACTACGGAACCATCTGCGGAACCACAAGCGGAGGCATGACCTCATGACCACCAGGATCGACACCGTACGGCTCGGCGGCCAGGACGGACCCGAGATCGGCGTCCAGGGCTTCGGGGCCATGGGCATCAGCGAGTTCTACGGCGACACCGACGAGGCCGCCGCCCGCGACACCCTCGACGCGGCCCTGGAGGCCGGCGTCACCCTGATCGACACCGCGGACGTCTACGGCAGCGGTGCCAACGAGGAGTTCCTGGCGCCGTTCGTCGCCGCGCACCGCGACGAGATCACCCTCGCCACCAAGTTCGCCATCGAGCGACGCGCCGACGACCCGCACTACCGGGGGATCCGCAACGACCGCGCGTACATCCGCCAGGCCGTGGAGGCGAGCCTGCGCCGCCTCGGCATCGAGACGATCGACCTCTACTACATGCACCGGCGCGACCCGGAGATCCCCCTCGCGGAGTCGGTCGGGGCGATGGCGGAGCTCGTACAGGAGGGCAAGGTCAAGCAGCTCGGCCTGAGCGAGGTGACCGGCGCGGAGCTGGTCGAGGCGTACGCGGTGCACCCGATCGCCGCCCTCCAGTCGGAGTGGTCCCTCTTCTCCCGCGACGTGGAGCGCAGCGCGGTGGGCGCGGCGGCCGAGCTGGGCGTGACCTTCGTGCCGTACTCCCCGCTGGGCCGTGGCTTCCTGACGGGCGCCTTCGCGGACGCGTCGAAGGACCTGTCGGGCGGCGACTTCCGTCAGTACCAGCCCCGCTTCACGGGCGAGAACGCGGCGAAGAACGCGGCGCTCCTGGAGCCGGTCCAGAAGATCGCGGCGGCGCACGGGGTGTCGGCGGCCCAGATCGCCCTGGCGTGGGTCCAGCAGCGGGCCTCGGTCCACGGCCTGACGGTCGTCCCGATCCCGGGCACCCGCAAGCGCACCCGCCTGGAGGAGAACGCGGCGGCGACCCGGATCACCCTGACCGAGCGGGAACTGGCGGAGTTGGAGCCGATCGCGGCGCAGGTGGCGGGGGACCGCTACCCGGACATGAGGTCCACGTCGGCGGCGCGGGAGTAGCCGGTGGGGGGCTCCCTCCCGGGGGCCCCTCACGCCAGTCCCAGGGCGAAGACCGCGAAGCCCGCCGCGAGGAGGCCCGCCGCGGTGCGCCGGGTGCGGCCTGTGCCCGTCCACGGGGACTCGAAGCCTCGGGCGTACCGTCCGATCAGGACCAGCAGGCCCGCGAACAGCGGCATCCAGGCCAGCCGGGCGAGGATCCAGCCCACCGAGTCGGGCGCGCCGACCAGGCCCGGGACCTCGCCGGCGTACGAGGCCGGGATCGCGGCGGCGAGCATCGCCGTCTGGTGCCAGCACAGGATGGTCATCGCGGACAGGTTGACGACGACGACCGGCGCCCACAGCGCGGGCCGCTTCAGCAGCTTGCCGAGCCGGTCGCGGAGCAGGATCGCCGCGCCGCTCTGCGCGGCGGCCAGGGCGAGGACGAGCAGCGACGGCGGGTGGGAGTTGGTGCGGGCCTCGCCGGGGACGCCGACCATCGACGCGGGGTAGCCGAAGGCGAGCAGCAGGGCGGCGAAGAGCGCCGCGCCGCCGAGCAGCAGCCCCCAGGCGTGCCGCCGGGTGACCCGGCCCTCGCCCCAGGAGACACCGAGCTGGTACGCGAAGAGCCAGCCGGGCAGGATGTTGAGCAGGCTCAGCCAGGACGGCACGGCGTCGGCGTACGGCCCGTAGCGCAGGAAGTCGACGACGGCGACCGAGGCGAGCAGCGGGGCCGCCGCCCACACGCCCGCCCGGCGGGCGGCATGCACGCACAGGGGGGTCAGTGCCGTGACGACCGTGTACACCCCAACGAACCAGAGCGGCTGGATCACGAGCGTGGACGCCGTCCGCAGCGTGTCGCCCGGCACCCCGAACCCGTAGTGGAGGAGCGGCAGCATGACCGCCCAGACGGCCGTGACCCCGAGGACGGGCCGGCCGAGCCGGGCCAGGCGCCCCTTGAGCCAGTCGCCGGTGGAGCCCTTCCGCTTCCGGTACGAGAGCACCGAGGCGTAGCCGCCGACGAGGAAGAAGATCCCCAGCATCTGCAGGATCCAGCTGACGGGAGCGAGTCCGCCGAAGGTGCCGAGCGGGCTGGCGTTGTGGATCGCCCCGTCGGAGGAGAGCGTGAACCCGCCGAGCAGCCAGTGACCCGTGGGCACCGCGAGCAGGGCGAGGGCGCGCAGCCCGTCGATCGCCCGGTCGCGGTGGACAGGGGTGCGGGCCTCGATGCGTTCGACGAGCGCGTTCATCGGACATCCCCCTGGGCGATGGCGGCGAAGGTACGGAGGGACTGCGTGCCGGGCGCGAAGTAGCCGTTGTGGCCACGGGCGTCGTCGGCGGGGACGCGCCGGGCGCCGAACGCGGGGTCGGCCGGGTCCTCGCCGTGCCCGAGGCCCACGAACGAGACGTTCGGGACCCTGTCGATCCAGTCGGACGGGTCCTTGGCGGCCCACACCCGGGCGGAGGTGCCCAGCTCGCCGACGTTCGCGGCGCGCATCCCGGGGGAGCCGAAGACGACGAGATCCTTGGCCTTGAGGTCCTGGGCGGCCAGGCCGCAGACGACGGAGCCGTAGCTGTGGCAGAAGACCGACGGAGCGGGGACCCCGGTCGCGGCCAGGCCGTCGGTCAGCCGGGTCAGCCGCTCCGCGCCGGCTTCGGCGAGGCCCCCGGTGGCGGCGTCGAGGCCGACCCCGACGGGGGTGGTGTAGCCGGCCCAGGAGATGACGGCGGTGCGGCCGTGCGTGGCCCGACGCAGGGACTCGGCCATGTCGTTGAGGGGCCGTACGTTCCCGGCGTCGATGTCCGAACCGGGCACGATCACGGCCACGCTCTCGGCCTCGGCCAGGTCGCCGTGGACGAGGACGATCTGGCCCCGGCCGCGCGGATCGGAGGCGAGGACCTGCTGCCCGGCGTACTGGGCGCCGAGGGTCCGGGCGTTCGCCTCGTACCGCAGTCGCAGCGGAGCGCCGTCGAGGTTGCCGACGACGGAAGGGTGCTCGCGCACGAGCGCCTGCTGCCGACCGGGCGTCAGGCCCCGGAAGAACGCGGCGACTTGGGAGGGCGTCATCCGCTCCGGGTCGGGCAGTCCGTCCGCCCGCCAGGCCTCCGTGCCGACCGGGGCCCCGGTGACTGCCTGCTGCGCACTCGCGGAAGCCCAGCCGGCCGTCCCGGCGATCACCGTCGTGACAAGCGCGGCGGCGACCAAGGTCCTCGTGTAGCGGCGCATATGGGGCCCCTCCCTCTTCGTGTCTCTCGTCCGTGGCGAGAGGAAGGTAGGAAGAGGACGGGGGACGGCACGTCACACCGGGGGGCCAACTCCCGGTTGATACCGGGGTAGGGGGTGGACGAGGGGCAGGCACCAGGCCGGGGGTGGGGATTTCCCCCGGTGGGTGGGGGCGTTGGGGAGGGGGCGGGCCCCAGCGGGTCCCGGGGTCAGGGTGCGTTGGGGAGGGGGTGGGCCCCAGCGGGTCCCGGGGTTCGGCTGCCCGCCTCGGCTTCCCGCCCGTGTTCGCCGGACGGAACCCGCCCCGACCTGCGTGCGCGGCGCGTGCACCCCGGGACTCGGGTGGCGGGGGCCCGGGGGCTTGCCCCCGGTTTCGGGAAGGGTGCGGGGTGGGGGAGTGGCCCCGCGCGGCCGAACTCGCCCCGCCGCGCCGCCCCCGTCAGCGCCCCGCGTCCCCCGGTGTCACCAGCCCCGACTCGTACGCGAAGATCACCGCCTGCGCCCGGTCACGCAGATCCAGCTTGGCCAGCACTCGCCCGATGTGCGTCTTGACCGTCTGCTCCGCCAGGACCAGCCGGTCCGCGATCTCCTGGTTCGAGAGCCCCCGGGCGATCAGCTCCAGGACCTCCGTCTCACGCGGCGTCAGACCGTTGAGACGCAGCGCCGCCCGGTCCGCCCGCGGCGCCGGCTTCGACGCGGCGAAGTCGGCGATCAGCCGGCGCGTCACCGACGGCGCCAGCAGCGCCTCGCCCGCCGCCACCACCCGTACCGCCGCGATCAGATCGGCCGGCGGCGCGTCCTTCAGCAGGAAGCCCGACGCGCCCGCGCGCAGCGCCTCGTACACGTAGTCGTCCACGTCGAAGGTGGTCAGCATCAGCACCTTCGGACGGTGCGTGACCCCCACCGGCGGGTTCAGGATCTCCCGCGCCGCCGCGAGCCCGTCCATCTCCGGCATCCGTACGTCCATCAGCACCACGTCCGGGTGCGTCGACCGCGCCACCTCCACGCCCTGCTTCCCGTCCGGCGCCTCGCCCACCACGTCGATGTCGGCCTGCGCCGCGAGGAGTGCGGCGAACCCCGCCCGCACCATGGCCTGGTCGTCGACGATGATCACGCGGATGGTCAAGACACGTCCTTTGAGGTCAGCGAGGTCTTCGAGGTCAGCGGGAGCCGGGCCGCGACCCGGAAGCCGCCGTCCGGCAGCGGCCCGGTGTCCAGCGTGCCGCCGGTCAACCGTACGCGTTCCCGCATTCCGATCAGCCCGTGGCCGGTCCCGTCCCCGCCCTCGAGGGGCGAATGGCGTCCGGCGACAGGGGCGTTGACGACCAGGACCGTCAACCAGCCGTCGTCCGAGCGGATCGAGACCCGGGTCTCGGCTCCCGGCGCGTGCCGGACCACGTTCGCCAACGCCTCCTGAACGATCCGGTACGCCGACAGATCCACCGCCTGGGGTACGTCGCCGAGGTCGGCCGCCAGCGACAACTCGGCCGGCACCCCCGCCCGTACCGTCGCCTCGATCAGTTGCTGCACCCGGTCGAGGCCGGGCTGCGGGGCCCGTTCGCCCTCCGTACCCTCGCTGCGCAGCACCACGAGCAGCCGTCGCATCTCGGCGAGCGACTCCCGCGCGCTCGCGGCGATCGAGGTGAACTCCTCGCGCGCCGCCTCCGGAAGGTCCGGGATCCGGTACGGCGCCGAGTCCGCCTGGACCGTGATCACGGACATGTGGTGGGCGACGACGTCGTGCAACTCGCGCGCGATCCTGGCCCGCTCCTCGAGGAGGGTGCTGCGCGCCCGTTCGGCGGCGCTGCGGCGCTCGGCGTCCCCGCGTTCCCGGAGCGCCGCGGTGAGGAGCAGGATCCCTCCGCTCAGCACGAAGAGGAGGATGTGGATGCCGTCGGCGTTCTTCGGCGCGACCGCGGTGAGGACGAAACCGGCCGCCCCGGTCGCCAGCCATACGCCGAGCAGGGTCCGGCGCGGTTCGCGCAGCCCGAGCGCGAGCATCAGGGCGAGGTAGCCGACCACGATCATCGGCGTCCACGGCCAGCTGCGGCCGTCGACCCCGTCCGAGGCCAGCATCACCAGCGCTCCGGCGACATCGGCGACGCCGATGATCCACCACGCCTGGAGCGGGCGGGTCACGGCGAGCAGCAGCGGCGCGGTCTGGGCGGTGGCGAGGGCACCGGCGATGGCGCCGTTGACCTGGTAGTCGTCGAGGAGCACCGTGACGGTGACGGGGAGCAGCGAGGCGACGAAGGCGACCGCGATGCCGTAGGGGAGCAGCCTCAGCCAGCGTGAACGCGCGTCGGCGAGCAGCGGGGCGCTCGGCTCCGTGGGGGTCGCCAGGGCGGTACCGAAGGACCGCGTCACTGCCCGGACGGACGCGAGGATCCGGGCGACGTGGCGGTCGGCTCCGAGGGAGCGTGTCTTGTTCATGGCCCGCCCAGGTTAGGCAGCCGGACACGCGGGGGGCGTCATACCGAGGACTCGGTCGGGGGGTGATACCGGGGTATGACGGCGAGGGCGGGGGTGACGGCCGAGGCGAGGCGAGTGGCGAGCGCGTGGGTCGGGCCGAGGCCGGGCGTGGGCGAGCGGGGCGGGCGCGCGGGCCGGTCCGATGCCCCGCCGAGGCCGGGCGGGCGCGCGGGCCGGGCCGAGGTCGGCGGGGCCTTACCCGCCCAGGGCGAACGCCCATGGGCGGATCTCAGCGGCGCCCGCCTGGCGGCCCTTGGGGACCGCCGCGCCGAGCGGCCCGGCGGGCGGCCCCGTCCACGGCCCTGGCCGCACCGCGGCGTCCGCCCGACGTGCCGCACCGTCATGCCGTGCCACGCCGTGCCCCGCCGCGCAGTGGCGCGTCGCCGCCCCGCCGCGCCCTCACAGCTCCGCCAGCAACTCCGCCTTCTTCGCCGAGAACTCCGCGTCCGTCACCAGACCCGCCGAGTGCAGCTCCCCCAGATGCCGGATCCGCTCCGCGACCCCCGCCGGGTCGCGGAGTTCCGCCTCCGGGAGCGCGGCCGTCCGGCCCGCGCCGCGGACCGCCGCCAGGACCGCCGCGGCGAACGGCAGGGACTCGTGGACCGGGCCGTAGCCGAGGCCGAAGACGACGGCCGCCGGGTCGCGGTCCGCCTGGGCCGGCCGGGGTTCTCCGGACCGGGGCAGCAGGCGCAGGTACCCGTCGAAGACGTCCGGCGAGCGCCACTCGACCCCGCTGAGCTCCCGTACCGGAAAGGTCTGGTCGCCCGCCTTCCACTTCTCCGAGGACGCCCCCGTCCAGAACCAACGGAACGACACCTGAGACGTCCCGTCGAAACTCGCCTTCCCGTCGTACGCCTTGAAGGACTGCGGCCCCTCCGGCGCCGCCACGAGGAAGCCGTCCGACGGCGACCCGTTCGACAGTCCGTCCGACAGTCCGTCCGACAGTCCGTCAGACAGCCCGTCCTCCGGCCCGAGCATCGCCCGCAGTTCGTCCCGGTAGTACTCCGCCAGTGTCTCCCGCTCGGCCGGCAGCACCAGCCGGTACGGATCGCTCCCCTCCTTCAACTGCCCCGCGGCCGCCTCCATCAGAGGATCGGCGCCCGGTCTCGGCACCGCGTGCAGCACGACCGTGCCCCGCTTGCCCGGGGCAAGCCTCACCTGCGCCAACGCCTCGTGCGGGATACGGCGTTCACGCAGCGTCTGGAACAGCTTCGGTGTGCGGATCCCCCGATCGAAGCGGATGACGACGGCGTCGCTCTCGAACTCCCAGGTGGCATGAATTCCGGCCAGCACATCACCCATGTGCCTCATCGTATGCGGCGTGCGCCCGCGCGTCGCCCCTGTACGGGGGGCCGAAATGCCGTGCTCTACGCGCGTCAGACGCCTTCCGCGCCGGAGATTCCGCTGCGGCAGGCGCTGTCGACGCTCGCGCAGGCCAGGCTCTGGTACGCACCAACGCCTATCGCCGCGAAGTTGTGGAGGCTCTCGGTGCCAGGCTCGAAATAGCCGGTATGACCGCTCGCACCGGCCGCCGAGAGCAGCCGCGCACCGAACTCCGGCGCCACCGGGTCCGCCCCGTGCCCGACCCCGCCGACCGCGAGGTGCGGTACGTCCTGGATCCAGTCGTCCGCGTCCCGCATCGCCCACACCCGGGCCCGGGTGGACAGTTCGGCCGCGCGCTCCACCCGCATTCCGGGGCTTCCGGCGACGGCCACGTCGGTCACCCGGGAGGGCAGCCGGGCGGCGGCGACCCCGCAGAGCACGGAGCCGTAGCTGTGGCAGAACAGGCTGACGCGGGAGGCGCCGGGCAGCGCGTCGGCCATGTCGACGAGCCGTAGCGCGCCCGCCGTGGCGAGACGCCCCATCGCGGCGTCGATGCCGACCCCGACCGGGGCCGTGTAGTCCGCCCAGGCGATGACGGCCGTACGGCTGCCGGGGGCGGCCTGGCGCTGGGCGGCGTACAGCGCCTGCGCCATGCCCGCCGGAGCCGTGTACCTGCGGGTGGTCTTCTGGAAGGTCAGCAGATTGGTGTCGACTCCGGGCACGATCACCGAGACCCGCTGCGCCTGCTCCAGGTCGCCGAGGACCTCGGCCGTCCGGCCGCCGCCGGTCGGGTCGAAGGCGAGGATCTGCCGGTCCTGACGCATCAACGAGGTGAAGCGGTGCGCGCGTCGCAGGGCCTCGTGCCGGCCGTCGGCGCTGAGCCTCGGGTCCTCGACCCTGTCGCGCTCCGAGTCGAGGGCGCGGGCGAGGGCGAGCCGGTTGGCGCGGTAGCGGAGGGTGACCGGGGCGCCGTCGAGATTGCCGACGACGAGCGGGTGCGCTTCGGCGAGGAAGGCGCCCTGCGTGGGGCCTATCGAGTCGAAGAACGCGGCGATCGTACGGGCGGGAGCGGCCGGGTCGGGAAGGGTCCGGTCGCCGATCCTGCCGTGCAGCCAGGAGGCGAGCGCGGCCTGCCGCGACTCTCCTGGCCCGCGCTGATGCTGGATGGTCGTCCAGCCGGTGGTCGCGAGGAGCACGAACACCACGGCCAGCGCGAGCGTCATGCGCCAGACGGTGAGGGTGGGGGAGGAGTCGAAGGAAGTCACTGCGCCACACCCTAGGAGACGGGTGCGGGGCGCCGGGCGGGCGAGTGACGTGGATCACCTGTGAGGTGAGGCGTCGTGACGTTCCGTGCGCGCAGGTGTACGCCTCGCACGTCCGGATTCCACGGCTCCGCGCCGTGTACGGATGCGTCGCCTCGGTCCACACGTACGGAGTCACCGGCTCCGCCACGCTCACGCGGTGATCGGCTGTGTCGCGCTTACGCGGTCACCGGCTCCGCCACTCCGGTTCGAGGGCCGGGCCGAGGTGGTCC
Source organism: Streptomyces sp. NPDC056527 (assembly GCF_042794475.1). NCBI lineage: Bacteria > Bacillati > Actinomycetota > Actinomycetes > Kitasatosporales > Streptomycetaceae > Streptomyces > Streptomyces sp. NPDC056527. Next base: position 95,753 of record NZ_JBHTTQ010000009.1, on the reverse strand, counting down.
AGGTAGTACTCGGTCATCTCGCGCATCCCCTCCAGCGTCGGGTCCGCGCCCCGGCCCCAGAGCTGCCCGGTCACCTTCATGACGCCGCTGAAAGCCGCCACCACGATCCGCGGGCGCGGGTCCTCGTCCACGTCCAGGCCCTCGCGCTCGGCGATCAGTCGGGCGATGGCCTCCTCCATCTCGCTGGAGCGGCGCAGATGGACGGCGAGCAGCGCGGGCGTCGACTCGATCATCTGGAAGGTCCGCAGATAGAGCTCGAGGGGAACGACCTCCATGATCGCCTCGCCGATGGTGTCCCAGGCGGCGAGCACGGCATTGCGCATCGCGTCGAGCGGGCCCTCCTCGGCGGGCCGTTCGGCCAGCGCCTGGACGAAGCGTTCCTCCACCATCTGCTGGACGGCGAAGGCGGCCTCCTCCTTGGAGGAGAAGTAGCGGAAGAAGGTGCGTTGGGAGACCTCGACCGCGTCGGCGATCTCGTCGACGGTGGTCTGCTCGTACCCCCGGGTCGTGAACAGCTCGAGGGCGACGCGCAGCAGCGCGTCCCGTGTGCGCTGCTTCTTTCGTTCCCGCAGACCGGAAACCGTCACCGCATGGCCCTCTTTTCGCCACTTTCCAAGGCTTCGTGCAGCTCAGGGTACCTGTGAGCTACGTGACAGTTACCGTCGTGTGAATCACTTTGTCAATTGTCAGTGGCTGACATTAGTCTCACCCGCATGACTAGTCAGACCACCGTGGAAAAGGCCCCGCAGGGTCAGGGGGGTGACCGGAGCCCCGCGCCGGTTCCGGCGAAGGGCCTGCGAGGCCACCCTTGGCTGACGCTGTTCGCCGTGGCGGTCGGCGTGATGATGGTCGCGCTCGACGGCACGATCGTCGCCATCGCCAACCCCGCCATCCAGGCCGACCTCGGCGCCACACTCGACCAGCTCCAGTGGATCACCAACGGGTATCTGCTGGCGCTCGCCGTCGCCCTGATCACGGCCGGCAAGCTCGGTGACCGCTTCGGCCACCGCCAGACCTTCCTCATAGGCATCGCCGGCTTCGCCGCCGCCTCGGGCGCGATCGGCCTCTCCGACTCGATCGCGTTCGTGATCGCCTTCCGTGTGCTGCAGGGCCTCTTCGGCGCCCTGCTGATGCCGGCGGCGCTCGGCCTGCTGCGGGCCACCTTCCCCGCCGAGAAGCTCAACATGGCCATCGGCATCTGGGGCATGGTCATCGGTGCCTCCACCGCCGGCGGCCCGATCCTCGGCGGATTCCTCGTCGAGCACGTCAGCTGGCAGTCCGTCTTCTTCATCAACGTGCCGGTCGGTGTCCTCGCGCTGGTGCTCGGCCTGGTGATCCTCAAGGACCACCGCGCCGAGAACGCCCCCCGCTCCTTCGACATCCTCGGCATCCTGCTGCTGTCCGGCGCGATGGGAGCGCTCATCTGGGGCATCATCCAGGCCGGTGCGGACTGGGGCTGGGCGAGCGGCAACACCTGGGGCTGCATCGGCGGCGCGATCCTGCTGTTCGCGCTCTTCGCCCTGTGGGAGACCAAGGTCAAGGAGCCGCTCATCCCGCTGGGCATGTTCCGCTCCGTGCCGCTCTCGGCCGGTGTGGTCCTGATGGTCCTGATGGCCTTCGCGTTCATGGGCGGCCTGTTCTTCGTGACCTTCTACCTCCAGGGCGTGAAGGGGCTCGGCCCGATCGACGCCGGACTTCACCTGCTGCCGCTGACCGCGATGATGATCGTCTCCTCGCCGCTCGCGGGTGTGCTGATCACCAGGTTCGGCCCGCGCATCCCGCTCGTCGGCGGCATGGTGTGCACCGCGGCCGCGATGTTCGGCATGATCACGCTCACCGAGGGCACCGGGACGCTCGCGATGTCCCTCTGGTTCGCCCTGCTCGGCCTGGGTCTCGCGCCGGTCATGGTCGGCGCCACCGAGGTGATCGTCGGCAACGCCCCGCTGGAGCTCTCCGGTGTCGCGGGCGGGTTGCAGCAGGCCGCGATGCAGGTCGGCGGCGCGCTCGGTACGGCCGTGCTCGGCGCGGTCATGTCCTCCAAGGTCTCCGGCGAGTTCGCGTTGAACTGGACGGCCGCCGGGATCCCGGGCCCGCCCGCGCCCGGTCTGGAGCAGGCCGCCGAGTTCGGAATGGTCCCGCCGGAGCTCGCGAAGGCGCCCGGCATGACCCCGGACCTGCTCGACCGGATCGGCGGCGTCATCCACGACACCTTCATGGACGGCATGGGTCTGGCCTTCACCGTCGCCGGTGTCGTCGCCGTCATCGCGGCCGGCGTCGCCACGCTCACCAAGCGCGGCGCGAACGCGGAGGCGGGTGCGGGCGGCGCCCACATCTGACATCCGCCTGGTGAAACGACAGCCCCGCCGGACTCGGTCCGGCGGGGCTGTCACCTCTTCGGGTGAACCGAGCTTTGGCCTCTTCCCAACGCACTGTGATTTCCGTCAGAGTTCTGATCACAGAGAGTTACGGAATCGGGGGGTTCACCGCCATGTATACGAAGCACGCACGCGACCGGCATGCACGGGGCGATCACGCATACGGCCGGCACGTACACGGCCATCACGCACGCCACCTGCACGCACGCGGCCATCACGCACTCCAGCGCGTCCTTCCGGTCGCACTGGTCGCCACCTTGCTCACGGCCCTGCTCACCGCCCTGCCCGCGGCAGCTGCTCCGACGGTCCACTCGGCCGAGGCCACCAGCCTGGCTCAGGTCACGCCGCCACCCAAGCTCGGGGCCTGCGCGCCCGGTCAGTTGTGCCTGTGGCCCAGGGCGGACTTCCGTGGCACGGCATGGACGCACGAGCTGGCCGACACGGACATCGAGAGCTGTGTCGCCCTGCCGCCGGGCACGAGCGCCCAGGCGCTCGCCAACCGCACCGGGCGGCCGGTCACGACGTACCAGTCCGCGGAGTGCGCCGAGACCGGGGAGTTCGAGACCTATCCCGGGCGCGGGACCTGGGTGCCCCAGAGTCCCTACCAGGTCAGAGCCTTCAAGATCTGGGAGCGGTAGGGATCTCGCCCTGCGGCGGCACCGAGGCCGGTGCGGAGATCGGCGAGGAGCCCGGTGTGGGGGCCGGCGCGGAGGCCGGCAAGGAGGCCGGCGTGGATGCCGGCACCGAGGCCGGCAAGGAGGCCGACGCGGAGAGCCGTGCCACCTCGCCACGCAGCTCCTGGACCTCCCGGGTCAGGGCCTCCAGGAGCTCCGTCTGCCGGCGGTCCTGCGCGTCGTCGCGCTCGAAGCGGGAGATGAACCAGGCCGCGATGTTGGCGGTCACCACACCGAGCAGGGCGATCCCCGAGAGCATCAGGCCCACGGCGAGGACTCGGCCGAGACCCGTGGTCGGGGCGTGGTCGCCGTAGCCGACGGTCGTCATCGTGGTGAACGACCACCACACCGCGTCGCCGAGCGTCTTGATGTTGCCGTTCGGAGCCGTGCGCTCCACGTGCAGCACGGCCAGCGAGCCGAACATCAGCAGCCCGACCACCGCGCCCGCCACATACGTGGTGAGCGTTATCTGCGGGGCCATCCGGGCCCGCCGCCCCACCAGAAGGAGCGTGGAGACCAGTCGCAGCAGCCGCAGCGGCTGTACGAGCGGGAGCAGGACAGCGAGGAGGTCGAGCGGATGTCCGCGTACGAACTGCCACTTCGCCGGGGCGAGCGTCAGCCGCACGGCGTAGTCGACGGCGAACGCACCCCACACCACCCACTCCATGGCCAGACACAGCTCATGGACCCAGCGATCGGCATCCGGCGCCACGATCGGAATGGCGTACGCAATGCCGAACGCCACTGCCAGGATCAGCAGTGGCGTCTGGGTGCGCTTCTCCCAGCGTTCCTTCATGCCGGGAATCGTATGGCCGGTGCGAGGGCCCATTCGCCCCCGCACCCGCACACGGACGTGCCGTTACGCGTCGCCGCCGGCGGGGCCCGGGTCCGCGGCCGCCACGTCGAGCAGTTGGTAGCGGTCCACGGCCTGCTTCAGGACCGACCGGTCGACCTTGCCCTCGCGGGCGAGCTCGGTGAGGACGGCGAGCACGATCGACTGGGCGTCGATGTGGAAGAACCGACGGGCCGCACCCCGGGTGTCCGCGAAGCCGAAGCCGTCCGCGCCCAGCGAGGTGTAGGTGCCCGGCACCCAGCGGGAGATCTGGTCCGGAACCGAGCGCATCCAGTCGGAGACGGCGACGAACGGGCCCTGGGCCGAGGACAGCTTCCGCGTCACGTACGGGACGCGCTGCTCCTCGTCCGGGTGGAGCAGGTTGTGCCGGTCGACCTCGACGGCCTCGCGGCGCAGCTCGTTCCAGGACGTCGCGGACCAGACGTCGGCCCGTACGTTCCACTCCTCGGCGAGGATCCGCTGCGCCTCGACCGCCCACGGCACGGCGACACCGGAGGCCATGATCTGCGCGGGGATCGCGCCGGCCTCGCCCGCCTTGTAGCGGTAGATGCCCTTGAGGATGCCCTCGGCGTCCACGTTCTCGGGCTCGGCCGGGTGCTGGATCGGCTCGTTGTAGACGGTCAGGTAGTAGAAGATGTCCTCGGCGTTCGGCCCGTACATCCGCTTCAGGCCGTCCTGGACGATGTGCGCGATCTCGAAGCCGAAGGCCGGGTCGTAGGCGACACAGCCCGGGTTCGTCGAGGCGAGCAGGTGCGAGTGGCCGTCCGCGTGCTGGAGGCCCTCGCCGGTCAGCGTCGTACGGCCGGCGGTCGCACCCAGCACGAAGCCGCGCGCGAGCTGGTCGGACATCTGCCAGAACTGGTCGCCGGTCCGCTGGAAACCGAACATCGAGTAGAAGACATAGACCGGGATCAGCGGCTCGCCGTGCGTGGCGTAGGCGGAACCCGCCGCGATCAGCGAGGCCGTGCAGCCGGCCTCGGAGATGCCGTCGTGCAGCATCTGGCCGGTCGGGGACTCCTTGTACGCGAGCAGCAGCTCGCGGTCCACGGCCTCGTACTGCTGGCCCAGCGGGTTGTAGATCTTGGCGCTCGGGAAGAACGAGTCCATGCCGAACGTGCGGTACTCGTCCGGCGCGATCAGCACGAACCGCTTGCCGATCTCCTTGTCCCGCATCAGGTCCTTGAGCAGCCGGACGAACGCCATCGTGGTGGCGATCGACTGCTGGCCGGAGCCCTTCTTCACCGGGGCGTAGGTCTTCTCCTCGGGCAGGACCAGCGGCTTCGCGCGCACGACACGCGTCGGGACGTACCCGCCGAGCGCCTTGCGGCGGTCGTGCATGTACTGGATCTCCTCGGAGTTCCGGCCCGGGTGGTAGTACGGCGGCAGACCGCTCTCCAGCTGCGCGTCGGTGATCGGGATGTGCAGCCGGTCGCGGAAGCGCTTGAGGTCGTCGACCGTCAGCTTCTTCATCTGGTGGGTCGCGTTGCGGCCCTCGAAGTTCGGGCCCAGCGTCCAGCCCTTGACGGTCTGCGCGAGCACCACCGTCGGCTGGCCCTTGTGGGCCTTGGCCGCCGCGAAGGCCGCGAAGATCTTCTTGTGGTCGTGACCGCCACGGCCCAGGTGCAGGATCTGGTGGTCCGACATGCCCTCGACCATCGAGCGCAGCCGCTGGTCGTCCCCGAAGAAGTGGTCGCGGATGTACGCGCCGGTCTCCGTCGCGTACGTCTGGAACTGGCCGTCGGGCGTGGTGTTCAGCTTGTTGACCAGGATGCCGTCGCGGTCCTGGGCGAGCAGCGGGTCCCAGGAGCGGTCCCAGATCAGCTTGATGACGTTCCAGCCGGCGCCGCGGAACTGCGACTCCAGCTCCTGGATGATCTTGCCGTTGCCGCGCACCGGGCCGTCGAGCCGCTGCAGGTTGCAGTTGACGACGAAGGTCAGGTTGTCCAGGCCCTCGCGGGCGGCGATGGACAGCTGGCCGAGCGACTCCGGCTCGTCCATCTCGCCGTCGCCGAGGAAGGCCCAGACGTGCGACTTGGAGGTGTCGGCGATGCCGCGCGCCTCCATGTAGCGGTTCATCCGGGCCTGGTAGATCGCGCCGAGCGGGCCGAGACCCATCGAGACGGTCGGGAACTCCCAGAAGTCCGGCATCAGCCGCGGGTGCGGGTACGAGGAGAGCCCGTTCGGGAACTTCGACTTCTCCTGGCGGAAGGCGTCGAGCTGGGTCTCGTTGAGCCGGTCGAGGAGGTAGGCGCGGGCGTAGATGCCGGGGGAGGCATGGCCCTGGAAGAAGATCTGGTCGCCGCCGTCGCCCTCGTCCTTGCCGCGGAAGAAGTGGTTGAAGCCGACGTCGTACAGCGAGGCGGAGGAGGCGAAGGTGGCGATGTGGCCGCCGACCCCGATGCCCGGGCGCTGCGCGCGCGAGACCATCACGGCCGCGTTCCAGCGGGTCGCGTTGAGGACCTTGCGCTCGATCTCCTCGTTGCCCGGGAAGAACGGCTCGTCCCTGGTCGCGATCGTGTTGACGTAGTCCGTGCTGCGCATCTCGGGCACGGCCACGCGCTTCTCGCGGGCTCGCTCGATCAGGCGGAGCATCAGGTAGCGGGCTCGCTCACGACCCCGCTCGTCGACGGCGGCGTCGAGGGAGTCGAGCCATTCCTGGGTCTCTTCGGGATCGAAGTCCGGGACCTGGCTGGGAAGGCCGCCAATGATGATCGGGTTGCGATCGGATCCGGAAGCCACGCTGTTCCTTCGCTGTTCGGTGGAGCCCACGGGAATGCCGGGATGTCCATCGTGTACCCCGTCGGTGTCAAACGTCATCTCTACCGAGTGGTAACCCCCGCTGGGCGCCTGGTTGGGTCAAATCGCAACCTTACGCCCAACCCGCGCATGCGTTTCGTCATCACGTTCGGCAGACTGAAGCCGCGGAAGAACGCAAAATGGGACGAAGCGTGTGCCATATGTCACGGAGCGAAGTGGAACCGGACCGGAAGATGCGGCGAGACGGCCCCAAACGTCACCGTTTCGGCGGTCTCGGCGGCCGGGTACTTGCGCGATCCGCCCAGCCCGTGTGGACTACGGCCAGCGCCGCGCGTACGCGCGTGGCCGAAGCATTTTCCGATACATGATCAGGAGGCAAGCCGTGAGCGCGACCGCGGACCACGCGGAGGAGCGGACCAACCCGGCAGCGAGGCTGGGGTTCGAGCCCGGACAGGTGGTCCAGGAGATCGGTTACGACGACGACGTCGATTTCGATCTCCGCGAAGGCATCGAGTCCATCATCGGGTCGGACCTCGCTGACGAGGACTACGACGACGTCGCTGACGCCGTCGTGCTCTGGTTCCGCGACGAGGACGGAGATCTGACGGACTCCCTGGTCGATGCCATTGGCCTGCTGGAGGACGGCGGGGTCGTATGGCTGCTGACGCCGAAGACGGGCCGAGACGGCTACGTCGAGCCCAGCGACATCAGTGACGCCGCGCAGACCGCCGGCTTCTCCCAGACCAAGAGCATCAGCGTGGCCAAGGACTGGTCGGGCAGCCGACTGGTCGCCCCCAAGCGCTGATCCCCAAGCAGCAGGAGCCCCCGCCGGCACAGCCGGCGGGGGCTCTGTGCGTAGGCTGGGCCTTTCACCTGTCCGGTCCAGTGAAGGGATGCGCACGCCATGGCGATCGAGGTCGGCACCAAGGCCCCGGAGTTCGAGCTCAAGGACAACCACGGCCGCACCGTGAAGCTCTCCGACTTCAAGGGAGAGAAGAACGTGGTGCTGCTCTTCTACCCCTTCGCCTTCACCGGCGTCTGCACCGGCGAGCTGTGCGAGCTTCGCGACAACCTGCCGAAGTTCGTCAACGACGACACCCAGCTCCTCGCGGTCTCCAACGACTCCATCCACACCCTGCGCATCTTCGCCGAGCAGGAGGGCCTGGAGTACCCGCTGCTCTCCGACTTCTGGAAGCACGGCGAGGCCTCGCGCGCGTACGGCGTCTTCGACGAGGAGAAGGGCTGCGCCGTGCGCGGCACCTTCATCATCGACAAGGAGGGCGTCGTGCGCTGGACCGTCGTGAACGCCCTTCCGGACGCCCGGGATCTCGGCGAGTACGTCAAGGCCCTCGACACTCTCTGAACATCGGGGCGAATCGCCTGTCCAGGCCGGGAACCCGTCACTAGGATCCACTCGTTGATCCGATGCCAACGCACGACGGGGGCGCTGCCCCTGAAAACCACATGGAGGGACTCGTGGGAGTCAGCCTCAGCAAGGGCGGCAACGTCTCGCTGACCAAGGAGGCCCCTGGCCTGACCGACGTCACCGTCGGTCTCGGCTGGGACGTCCGCACCACCACCGGGACGGACTTCGACCTCGACGCCAGCGCCATTCTGGTCAGCGCGGAGGGCAAGGTCCGCAACGACCAGGACTTCGTGTTCTTCAACAACCTGAAGAGCGCCGACGGCTCGGTCGAGCACACCGGTGACAACCTCACCGGCGAGGGCGAGGGCGACGACGAGCAGGTCAAGGTCAGCCTGGCCACGGTGCCCGCCGATGTAGCCAAGATCGTCTTCCCGGTGTCGATCTACGACGCCGAGAACCGCCAGCAGTCCTTCGGCCAGGTCCGCAACGCGTTCATCCGCGTCGTGAACCAGGCCGGCGGTGCCGAGATCGCCCGGTACGACCTCTCCGAGGACGCCTCGACCGAGACCGCCATGGTCTTCGGCGAGCTGTACCGCAACGGCGCGGAGTGGAAGTTCCGCGCCGTGGGCCAGGGCTATGCCTCCGGCCTGCGGGGTATCGCGGCGGACTTCGGCGTCAACGTCTGAGTCACGCACGTCTGATCCGTCCGGCGCCGCACACTCCGTGCGGCGCCGGACGTGCCTCATCTGCTCCACGAGCAGCACTCACCGGGGAGGAACCACACATGGGCGTCACGCTCGCCAAGGGAGGCAACGTCTCCCTCTCCAAGGCCGCACCCAACCTCACCCAGGTGCTGGTCGGCCTCGGCTGGGACGCGCGCTCCACCACCGGAGCGCCCTTCGACCTCGACGCCAGCGCCCTGCTGTGCCAGTCGGGACGGGTGCTCGGCGACGAGTACTTCGTCTTCTACAACAACCTGAAGAGCCCCGAGGGATCCGTCGAACACACCGGGGACAACCTCACCGGCGAGGGTGACGGCGACGACGAGTCGCTCATCGTGGACCTCACCAAGGTCCCGGTCCACTGCGACAAGATCATCTTCCCGGTCTCGATCCACGAGGCGGACAACAGGGGCCAGACGTTCGGCCAGGTCAGCAACGCCTTCATCCGTGTGGTGAACCAGGCGGACGGCCAGGAGCTCGCCCGCTACGACCTCTCCGAGGACGCCTCCACCGAGACCGCGATGATCTTCGGTGAGCTGTACCGGTATGGCGGCGAATGGAAGTTCCGGGCGGTGGGGCAGGGGTACGCGTCCGGCCTGCGGGGCATCGCTCTAGACTTCGGGGTCAACGTTTCGTAAAGCCGCGTACTTAAAACGATGGGGTAGACAGTGGTTCTGAAAACCTTCGGCTGGTCGTTCGCCATCACGGCGCTCGGTCTGGTCGCAGCGGTGCTCTACGGGGGGTGGGAAGCGTTCGGGATCGTCGCGATCCTGTGCATCCTCGAGATCTCGCTGTCCTTCGACAATGCGGTGGTCAACGCCGGAATCCTGAAGAAGATGAATGCCTTCTGGCAGAAGATCTTCCTCACCATCGGTGTGCTCATCGCCGTCTTCGGCATGCGCCTGGTCTTCCCCGTCGTGATCGTCGCGATCAGCGCCAAGATCGGCCCCATCGAGGCCGTCGATCTCGCTCTCAACGACGCCGAGCGCTACGAGCAGCTCGTGACCGACGCACATCCGTCGATCGCGGCCTTCGGCGGCATGTTCCTGCTGATGATCTTCCTCGACTTCATCTTCGAGGACCGCGACATCAAGTGGCTCGGCTGGCTGGAACGCCCGCTGGCCAAGCTCGGCAAGGTCGACATGCTGTCGGTCTGCATCGCCCTGATCGTCCTGGCGATCAGCGCCATGACCTTCGCGACCCAGGCGCACCAGCACGGCGGCACGCACGTCGACAAGGCGGCGACCGTCCTGCTCTCGGGCGTCTTCGGCCTCATCACGTACCTCGTCGTCGGCGGTCTCTCCGGCTACTTCGAGAACAAGCTGGAGGAGGAGGAGGAGCGCGAGCACGAGGCCGAGGAAGAGGCCAAGCGCTCCGGCAAGAAGGTCGGCGTCGTGCAGCTCGCCGGCAAGGCCGCCTTCTTCATGTTCCTCTACCTCGAGGTCCTCGACGCGTCGTTCTCCTTCGACGGTGTCATCGGCGCCTTCGCCATCACCAACGACATCGTCCTCATGGCGCTCGGCCTCGGCGTCGGCGCGATGTACGTCCGTTCGCTGACGGTCTACCTGGTCCGCCAGGGCACCCTCGACGACTACGTCTACCTGGAGCACGGCGCCCACTACGCCATCGGCGCGCTCGCGGTGATCCTCATGATCTCCATCCGCTACCAGATCCCCGAGGTCATCACCGGCCTCATCGGCGTCGCCCTGATCGGCTGGTCCTTCTGGTCCTCCGTCCGCCGCAACAGGGCCTTGGCGGCGGCCGAGGGAAAAGCTGACTCCTCGGGCAAGACCGAGGTGACTTCCGGGGTGTGACACCCCCGGCAACGAGGAACGCTTCACTGCGGGGGGGGCGGGGGCCCCCGCCCCCCCCCCCCCGGAGTGCTTGGAGCAAGAGGGGGGTGGGGGCCCAAGGGCGTGTTGGGCGGGCGCTTTGCGGGGGGGGGCGCCCCCTGAGTA